>DATFZA010000298.1:0-3424 GCA_035314765.1 Bryobacteraceae bacterium | reverse complement strand
TCGGGTTGGTCGCCACCAGAGCCCGTCTTTGCTTCCCCGGCCAGACCAGCGTGCCATGGGTGGACTCGAGAAAGGAAGCGATTTTCAGCGAACGGGGATCTGTCCCTATTTAAGTTGTCTCACCTGAGGGGTGCAGTCCACACCTCCGTCCCCAGTTTCCGCCTCTCTGGTATTCATGGCTTTCCGAAGAATGGGTGCAAAGGGATATCGATTCCCTGAGCGAAATGCCCCCAGCATGCGGGCACAGGCGTTACCGAACTCCCCGTCTAGCCCCGAACGTAAGTGAGGGGATCGGCACTTCCACTAAACCCTCTCTTTTTGTGCTACCGTCATAGAAACAGACCAAGCGGTCTGTTTTCAAGCCATGCCCAAGGGCGCCGAAACCCGCGAAGAAATCCTCTTGCGCGCCGCCTGTGTGTTCAATACCAAAGGCTACTCCGGAGCCGCTCTCAGCGACATCATGCAGGCCACCGGTCTGCAAAAGGGCGGGATCTACAACCATTTCGAGAGCAAAGAAAAACTGGCGCTGGAGGCCTTCGACTTTGCGCTCGGGCTGACGAGTTCGCGCATGCGCGACGCCCTCTCCGGCAAAACCCATGCGCGCGAGCGCCTGCTTGCCTTGCTCGCATTTTTCGATGACTACAGCCGCAACCCGCCCATCCCCGGCGGCTGCCCCATCATGAACACAGCGATTGAGAACGACGACGGCAATCCGGAACTGCGCAAGCGGGCTCGCGCGGCCATGGAAAACTGGCGCCAGTTCATCCTCCGCACCGTCAAGCGCGGCGTGGAACGAAATGAGTTGCGCAGCACGGCCGATCCGGAGCAGGCCGCCACCATTTTTATCGCGACCATCGAGGGCGCCATCATGATGTCGAAACTCTATCGCGACACCGCGCACATCGAGCGTGCGCTGGTCCACTTGAAGCAATATGTCGAGGAGTCACTATGAGCGAAACGTATGTAAAAACGGCCTGCATTCTCTGCAGCGTCAACTGCGGCCTGGAAGTGAAACTGAACGGCGAGCGCATCGTGCATGTCCGCGGCGACAAGGAACATCCGGTTTCCGCCGGATATCTCTGCCAGAAAGCCCAGCAACTCGATCACTACCAGAACCATGCCGATCGCCTCGATAGCCCCTTGCGCCGCCGCCCCGATGGCAGCTTCGAGAAAGTGGATTGGGACACCGCGATCCGAGAGATTGCGGCAGCTTTGGCGAAGATCCAAGCCGAACACGGCAGCGAAGCCTTGGCTTATTACGGCGGAGGCGGGCAGGGCAACCACATTTGCGGCGTCTTCGGCACCGGCCTGCGCACGGCGCTCGGCATTCGCAACTACTACAACGCTCTGGCGCAGGAAAAGACCGGCGAGTTCTGGGTAAACGGTAAATTGTTCGGATCGGAGAACGCGCACGTGTGCGAGGACTTCGAGCACGCCCAAGTCGCGGTGTTCCTCGGCGCAAATCCCTGGCAAGCGCACGGCCTGCCCCGCGCGCGCGTCATTCTCAAAGAAATTCAAGCCGACCCCGATCGAAAACTGATTGTCGTCGATCCCCGCCGTACCGAGACCGCGGCCATGGCCGACCTCCACCTGCAAATCAAACCGGGCGGCGACGCCTGGCTGCTGGCCGCCATCGGCGCGCAGATCGTCCGCGACGGCAACGTAAAGACCGATTGGCTCGCCGAGCACACCCACGGCTCGGAGGATGTCCTGAAAGAACTGCGCGAAGTGGATGTCGATGAATTCGCCCGGCGCGCCGGCGTCGATCCGGACGACGTGCGCACGGCCGCAAAATGGATTGGCGAAGCCAAGTCCTGCGCCATCCGTGAAGACCTGGGCCTGCAGCAAACGCTCCATTCCACGCTCAATTCCTATCTGGACAAATTGATCTTCCTGCTCACTGGCAACTTCGCCAAGCAGGGCGCTGACAATCTGCACACGTCATTCTTCTTGGCCGCCAAGGCGTTCGCGGGCGAAGGCAAGCGCAATGCCGAGCGCGCGTCAACCTACACCTCGCCCGTGCTCGGACATCGTGTGATTCAAAATTTGCTGCCGCCCAACATCCTCCCTTTGGAAATTCTGGCGGACCATCCCAAACGCACTCGCGCCGTGTTCGTCGATTCCGCCAATCCCGCGCTCTCGGGCGCAGATACTCTTCTCTACCAAGAAGCGTTTTCTAAACTGGATCTGCTTGTCGTCATCGATGTAGCGATGACCGAAACCGCTCGGCAGGCGCACTGGGTGCTGCCCGCGCCGTCGCAGTATGAAAAATGGGAAGCCACACTGTTCAGCTTCGAGTTCCCCGATAACGCCGTGCATTTTCGCGCGCCGATCCTCGATCCGAAGGGCGATACGCTGCCAGAGCCGGAAATCTACACTCGTCTGCTCGAAACGCTGGGCGCCATCCCGCGCGAGTTTCCGGAGTTGAAAGCCGCCGCCGCGCAAGGACGCCGCGTTTACTACCAGGCTTTGATTGCCTATCTCAGCGCCCACCCCAGGCAAGCCGCGTTCACGATCCCAATTGTGTACCGGACGCTCTTCGCAGAGTCCGGCGCTCTCGCCTTCGCCTGGCTATGCAGTCATGGCGTGGCCAGAAAGTATCCCGATGCAGTTCGCCGCGCCGGTCATCAGGGAGAGGACGCGTTCGCGCTCGGTGAAGCGCTGTTTGAAGCGATTGCCAACGCGCGCTCCGGCGTGGTCTTCACACGCAGCGAGTATGGCGAAATCTTTCGTGACATGATCCGCCATCCGGACGGCAAGATTCAGTTGGCGATTCCCGAATTGCTGGCGGAGCTGCGCGGCCTGGCTGAGCAGACGCCTGTTGGCCGCGTGGACGAATATCCGTTTGTGTTGGCCGCCGGCGAACGCCGCGCCTACAACGCCAACCAGGTTTATCGCCATCCCGAGTGGCGCAGGCAGGACCGCAATGGCGCCATGCGCATTCACCCGTCAGACGCGGAACGCATCGGTCTCAAAACCGGCGATCGCGCCATTTGCCGTTCTAAGCGTGCAGCCGTGGAAGTCGAGGTCCTGGTCGACAACGGAACCCAGACCGGCGTAGTTTCTCTGCCGCACGGCTTCGGAATGCTCTACACTACAGCCGACGGAAAATTGGTTCAAAACGGTCCCGCAGTGAATCTACTGACCGCCGCTGGCGACCGCGATCCCATCGCCGGAACGCCCTGGCACAAACATGTTCGCGTCAACATAGCAAAACGAGGGACGGACGATTCTGCCACTCACGCGACAACGCCTTGACGCGGATGGGGACATTGCGGGCTGGTGTTCGAACTCGTCCTCTTCAACGCTCGCAGCAGTGTCCCCTGGGCGGTTGGCGTGCGCTTCAATTTGGAGCCGGCACAGGCATAGTTTCCAGCGATTCCACGATCCGCTGCCGGACCGCTTCCGTCAGCCGGTCGCGATC
>DATFZA010000297.1:0-2406 GCA_035314765.1 Bryobacteraceae bacterium | reverse complement strand
GATCAGTTCCTCGCCTATTGGGGCGCGCCGCAGGAACAGCCGGACGCCGCCGACCGCGCCCTGCAATCGGCGGAAAGGATCATTAACGGCCTGGACAAGTTGCACGCCACGCTGGAGCCGGCCGTGAAAGAACTCTTCGGCTTCGGAGTCGCCATCCACCGCGGCAAGGCGCTATTTGGAAACAAAGGCGCACGATCGCGGCTCGATTACGGCATTTTGGGCGATATCGTAAACGGCGCAGCGCGAATTGAATCGCTCACGAAATACTACGGGGTCCGGCAGATCATCACACGCGAGATAGTGGACACTGCTACCAGGAAGCCTGTTATCCGGTTTCTAGACTGCATACGCGTGAAGGGTAAAACAAATCCGCTGGAAATGTTCGAGGTGCTGATCGCTCCCACCCCAGAGCGGATCGCGGCGGCCAGGCGATATGAGGAAGCGTGGAAGGTCTACGCTCGTGGAGCGTTCGCCGAAGCTTTAGCCATCTTCGATGCGTTGAAAGATACCGATCGCCCCAGCCAGGTCCTGGCCAACCGCTGCAAAGAATTGACGGCGCATCCGCCCGCTGCCTGGGACGGCGTCTATCAGATGAGCGAGAAATAAGGTGTACCGGTCTCCACAGGCTACATTTCTGAACCATTTTGCCCTGTCTAGCCCAATGTCTAGCCCCGAACGTAAGTGAGGGGATCGAATCCCCTCTCACCACCAACCCCTCACTCAACCAAAATCGCCCGCTTGGGCCGCGGCGTTTGAACGTAGGGAGCAACCAGGCTCTCGTTCCCATCTTTGTCCACCGCCTTAACACCGAAAACATATTCGTCAATCGACACGTCCGGCAGCGTATATTCGGTGACATTGCCGACAAAGACGTCGTGCTCCCAAAATGGCGACGTTGTCGATCGCATCACTACCGCATACCCAGCCAGATCCGGCTCCGGATTTTCCTGCTTCCATTTCAGAACGGCGTCGTAGCGCGACTTGCCTCGGGTGAGCAGAAGGCTCGGCACTTTTTTGCCATCGCGCTCGACCTCTTCGGTAGTCTGCGGAGGTTTCGGCGCCCAGGCAAGCGTGGCGGCGGCCGCCGCATTCACCTTGCTTACTCGCGCGATATAAGGCGCCGACGTATTGGCGAAAGTGTCGGTGACGGAATGTTGATGCGAATAGTCCTCCATCGGAGACGAGAACCGCACCGCCGCAAAACCCTCCTGGTTAAACGGAGTATGATCGCCGCTGCGTCCGAACCGGTCGGCCCGGAACACGAGATCCACTCGCATGGACGGCAGATAACGCGCGCCCATATCGCGAACGTAACGGGCGAGTTCACGCGATGACGAGTCTGCCGGCTCTTCGCTGAATACATTTATACGTAAACTGTCCATTCCGCCGTGCCCGTTAAGCACGCTGCCGATGATGTCGTTGTTTAGCACCGCCTCAATCTTCTGGTTGTCTTTGTGGGCCTTCTCGGCGTATAGCGTGCTGCCGAGCAAGCCTTCCTCTTCGCCGGCGAAGGCGATGAAGACCAGCGTCTTCTCGAATTCATACTGGCTGAGAACCCGGGCGAGTTCGAGCACGCATGCTGTGCCGCTGCCATCGTCGGTCACGCCCGGCGCCGGCAGATCGGGGTCGCGCTTTGGCAGCGGATCGCCGGGTTGCGGCGGAGGAGCGCCCGCGGGCCGCTCGATCACTATGCTGTCATAATGGCCGCCAATGATGACGCGTTCCTCGCGATTGCTCGTGCCGGGGAGCACAGCCACCACGTTGTAGAGGTCCACATCGGAGAGGACACGCGAGCCACGCGATTCGTCTTTCTTCAGGCGGTGCTGGTCGTAGGTCACCTCCAGCCGTGGGCTGTAGCCGCGAAACTGATCGTAGATCCACTTCCGGGCCGCGCCGATGCCTCGTGTCGGGTTGTCCTGGGAAGAAAAGATGTTGCGAGTTTCAAAGCTTTCTAGCTTCTGTTGGATTTCCGCGATGTGCTGCTCGGATACCTCGGAAACGATCTTCGCCACCTGAGGATTGATGGTCTTATATTGGGCGGCAACCGGAGCCGTTGCCAGCATGCACAAGCAGACTGTCAGAGTGGAGTTTGGCATGGTGAGTGGTGTCATCGTAGGGCTAACAAGGTAGGCTAACAAGAAACCGGCTGCCGTTTCCCCTTCCACGGCAGCCGGTTTCTTAAGAGGTCGATTCGCCGCCCTAGAATTGCAGTTTCATCGCGAGCTGCAACTGCCGTGACGATCCGAAGTCTCCGGTCGGGGCACGGGTCCCGCCCGTAATCAGGCCATTGGTGGTCGATCCGGCGGCCACGGTCAGACCCGGGTTCGTAAAATTGGCGTGGTTCAGCAAGTCGAACGCATCGAACCGGAGTTGGAGGTTCAGCCGTTCCTTCAGCCGGGTGTTCTT
>DATFZA010000296.1:0-9921 GCA_035314765.1 Bryobacteraceae bacterium | reverse complement strand
TTTTGTACGCTCAGTTCGCGCTTTAACTGCGCCTTCAGATCGTCCAGCGACATCTTACGCGCCGCCAGTTGTTTTTGAAATTCCTCCTGCGTGAAGGGAGACTTGAACTCGGTGATTTTGGCCTCCACGTCCGTATCCGTCGCCATCAGGCCGAGTTTCTCGGCGCGCTGCAGCATGATTTCGCTGTCGATGAGGCTCCGCAACACCTCCAGCTTCTGGATCATCGCCTGATCGTCACTAGCCTTGTCGGCCGAAGACGAAAATTGCGACTGAAATTGCTTATCGAGTTCGGCGTAGCCGATGGTGCGCGCGTTGACGGTAGCGGCGACGTTTTCCGGAACCACCGTTTTGCAAGCGCTCAAAAAAATAGGAATGACGGCCGTTGCGGCCAGAAGCGGGACGCGAAGCATTCAGATGACCCTAATTGTACCCCCACCTGCTACAATCGCGGCTTGCGCGCTACGTTTTGCATTTTCGCCCTATTTCTGCTGCTGGGCGCTCTCACTGTTCAGCCCAACGGCAATGGTTTCCGTTTTGTGGTGCTCGGCGACCGCACCGGCAATGCCAATGAAGCTGTGTATGAACAAGTTTGGCGGGATGTGGAGGCGGAGCATCCGGCATTTGTGCTCAACGTGGGCGATACCATTCAGGGCTTGAACGATGCGACTGCGCAGGAGGAGTGGGACGCCTTACGGCGTGTCTGGACTCTGCCGCAATACTTCACTCCCGGCAATCACGACATCTGGTCGGATGCGTCCCGCAAGATCTACGAACGGGCCACCAAACACCCGGCCGCCTACGGGTTTGACTATGAGGGCGCCCATTTCACCGTGCTGGACAACAGCGGGGCACTCGATCTCGATGAGGAGCAGATGAGGTTTCTCGAGGCGGATCTGGAGCGGAATCGAGGCAAGAGCCCGAAGTTCGTCTCGTTTCATCAGCCGTTTTGGCTGTTGCCGCTGAAATTTCAAAGCGGGGAGTTTCCTTTTCACCGGCTCGCCCGGAAGTATGGCGTGACGGCGGTATTCAGCGGACACGGGCATCAATTTGTGCGCATCGAACGCGATGGAATCGTGTATCTGGAAGCGGGCAGCGCCGGCGCCCTGCTGAAAGGGCGCGGCTTCGCGCAAGGCTGGTTCTTCGGCAACACGGTCGTGGATGTCAACGGCGCTGCCCTGAAGATGGCGATCCATGAAACCGGTCCTCCCTTCGGTGAGTCTCGCGTATTCGAGACTCGCTAAAATAGAATCATCATGGCAATCAAAGTTGGAATTAACGGCTTCGGCCGTATTGGGCGCAATGTGGTTCGCGCCGCAATCAATCGGCCAGACATTGAGTTTGTCGCGGCCAACGATCTCACCGACACGAAAACGCTGGCGCACTTGTTAAAGTACGACTCCGTTCTTGGTCCGTTTCACCAAGCCGTGCGCGCCGAGGCGGATGGGATCGTGGTGGACGGGAAGCACATGCGCGTGTTCGCGTTGAAGGATCCGGCCGAACTCGACTGGAGTTCGCTCGGCGCTCAAATCGTGCTGGAATCAACAGGAAAATTCACGGATGCAAAAGATGCCGTAAAGCACCTCAAGGGCAGCGTGAAAAAAGTCATCATTTCCGCGCCGGCGAAGAACGAAGATGTGACCATCGTACTGGGTGTCAATGATGCCGCCTACGATCCGGCAAAGCACAATATAATTTCGAACGCGTCCTGCACTACGAATTGTCTGGCGCCGGTGGTGAAGGTCTTGCACGACAGCTTTGGCATCGAGTTCGGTTCCATGACGACCATCCACAGCTACACCAACGACCAGCACGTGTTGGATTTTCCGCACAAAGATCTGCGCCGGGCGCGCGCCGCGGCCATCAACATGATTCCGACCACCACAGGCGCCGCCAAGGCCATGGGACTGGTGATGCCGGAACTCAAAGGCAAGCTGGATGGATATGCGATGCGCGTCCCCACGCCGAACGTATCGGTGGTAGACCTCACCGCAGTAATGTCGAAGCCGGTGACGGCGGAATCCGTAAATAGCGCTTTGAAAGAAGCCGCGGAAGGACGGCTGAAGGGCATTCTCGCCTACACCGAGGATCCGGTGGTTTCGACCGACATGATGCAAAACCCGAACAGTTCCATTGTCGACGCGCAGCTGACGAAAGTAGTCGGGGGCAATCTGCTCAAGGTGGTGGCCTGGTATGACAACGAATGGGGCTACTCGATGCGGGTCATCGATTTGATCGACTTTCTGGTCAAGAAGGGTCTGTAGCACGGCGCTGCCGGAAACAAAGAGGGCGGATGCCAAAATCCCCATTTGAGGGAGGCATCCGCCCCTGTTCAACCGACCAAGGAGTAATCTAGAACGCGCAGCTCGAGCTGATTCCGTTGGCCTGCAGGACAACTTGCATTTTCTCTAGGGCTGACTTGTGGATCTGGGAGACGCGGCTTTCGTTGATTCCCAGGACGCCGCCGATTTCTTTCATGGTCATTTCGTTCGTATAGTACAGACTGACGACCTTTTGATAGCGCTCTGGCAGAGCTTTCATGGCCACGCCCAAGACCATGCGCATCTGCTCGTGGGCGCACATGTTGTCGGGCTGCGTTTCCGGCTTGCTGGGAAAATCGGGGGCCGGGAGTTCCTCATAGTCGGAAGTCCGGGACGAGGCGGAGATGAGCCCGACATTGCGGAGATCGAGCATCATCTGGCGCCAGCGGTCGACGTCGACGCCGAGCTTGGCGGCTAGTTCGGCTTCCGTGGGCGCGCGTTGCAGGGTAGCGGATAGCTCGCGCGTAGCGGCTTCGAGCTGCTTATGACGGCGGCGGAGATCGCGGGAAGCCCAGTCCAGTTGCCGCAAGCTATCGAGGATGGCGCCCTTGATGCGATGCTTGGCATAGCTGGAGAACGCAACTTGCTTTTCGGGGTTGAACTTGGTGGCGGCGTCGAAGAGTCCGAGCACGCCGGCATGAACGAGATCGTCGAGGTCCACATGCACCGGCAGGTTCTCATGCACGCGGACGGCGATCGCCTTGACCAGCGGCAAATGCTCGAGGATGATGCGATCGCGCTTGGCAATCTTACTGGCGTGGAGGGCCGGAGTTCGTTTGATCTTCGTAATCATGCTGCCTGTCTAACTGCAACCGTCTCGCCATCGCAATTACTCAGCAAATCGCTAACGTCGAAAGTCGGGTCTTTTGTGTAGACCTCTGGCATACAGTCACAACTGGTACAAGCAGTTAACCTTGGCGAGGATTCGACTACCGATGGCCCAGAGGGCATACTACTTTCGGACTAGACCGCTCCTGTTCGAATTTCGTTCTGGAACAGCGGGGAACCGAAACGGCTCCCAAAATGAAACCGGCGTTCCAGAATGGAACGGCAATCCTGTTTGCCTGATTCTCCGTATCGGAAGGTTTTTTGGATTCGATAGGGGCTAAGGCTTTTGAAGACTAGCGAGGTACGTCTTCACCGCTAGTCCACCGAGGAATACCCATACCGCCAATCGCATCGGTCCGTCCAGCGTGAAGCCAGCTAACGCCGCTAGTACTACGTAGGCGCCCAGGGCTATCCAGAGCTTGGTCATCGAGTGACAGACTCGATACTCGAAGTGTTGGCCGGCATGAGAACTAGCTTGGCAGACTCCGTGGAGAACGGTTCGTCGGCGCATCGGTGTCAGGGGCGTCGGGGGCGCGTCGGGGGCGCGTCGGGGTCAGGCGCGTCGGGGCGCGTCGGGGGCGCGTCGGGCGCGTCGGGGCGCGTCGGGGTCAGAGACCACTGCCTCCGAATGAAAATCGAGCTGATCTGCAAGTATCCCTCTATCTGGTGCTTACGAATTGCTAATACGGAAATGGCCCTCGTAATCTGAAGTGCAAATCCGCCAATCCTGGACGTAAGCGGTGCTGTCTAAAGCCCAAGAACAAATCTAAGGCCTTCTGTTTCAGACGGCCCGGATGAGGACGAAACACGATATTCGAAACAGTTCTATCAAGAGTTGATTTTCCTCCCATGGCTCAAGAAGATAGGAACCAATTCCTGTGGGATCAGCTCAGTCGCCTATTTTCGCGGTACTCCGAAGCCGGCGCGATATGCTTGATTCGATTGGCCCTTGCGAGTAAATCGGAGGCAGAGGCCTCTGACCCCGACGCCCCCGACGCCCCCGCCACCCGACCCCGACGCCCCCGCCCCAGATGTGAACTACAGTGGCCCTTCCGCCGTGCGCAGAAACTCCTGGATCTCCGCGCGCGTGAACGACCGCGTTGCCCCGCCATCCACCCGGTTGATCTCAAAATGCAGGTGCTGCCCGTGGCCAGGCAGCACCGCATTGAAGCCCGTGTGACCCACCGTACCCAGAAAATCACCCGCTTCCACCACCTGCCCCACCCGCACCAGCACCGCTTGCATATGGCAATAGCGATAGAACCGGTTACTCACTGGATCGAAGACGATCGCCTCGTTCCCTCCCCGAACCGCACTGGTGCTAAACGGATCGTCGCCTTTCCAGCCGGTTTCGGCCTCGATAACCAGTCCGCCGGTCGCAGATTCAATTGGCGTTCCTTCGTCCACAAACATGTCCAGTGCGTCGTCATGCGCGTACTCGATTCGCCGTGGTCCCCGTCCGGGCGGCGGAGGCGGCTCGTACGTCACGGGCCGGATCATCGGCGTTCTGTCCATGACCGGACAAAGTGACCGCAGCAGATTGAAGTATCGCGCCTTGAACCCGCGCGGCATGGCCTGCAGAATCAGGGCGTCAATCCGGCTGGTCGGGTCGACGTCCGGACGGTTGGCCGGGTATCCATCCAGAAAACCGTCATGATAGTAGATCGCCGAAACCAGAAACGCACTGGAGAACGCGTTATCCGCGCTCAAGTGCTCCATGATGTCCTCGGCTTTGTCCACTTCCAGCGCCACGCGGATTTCGATGGCATCCGATGGCGTGACCATTACCGAGTCGGGCGGCGGCGGCGGTGGACGCCTCACGGGACGGCGCGGGCCGGCGCCCGCCAGGATACTGGCGCCGATCAGACAAATGATCAGCCGCCGGTTCAATCGAGTTCCGTCTCCAGCGGTGGCTTGTGCTTAGGCTTTTTGCGCTGTGCTTTGGGTTCAATCGGCCGGGAGGCCTTGACCGTGCCTACGCGTTCACGCGCCATCTTCTTGACCGCTTTCTTCTTGTCGTACGGTTCGCGCTTGCGCATGGGTCCCTATAAGCTACAATAAAGGAGAAAGAAGAAGGAGGCCATATGCTAAGGTCTATCGGACTGCCCGAGCTCCTGGTCATCTTGGTTGTCGCTGTTCTGCTGTTCGGCGGAAAGAAGATTCCCGAGTTGGCGAAGGGCCTGGGAGAAGGCATCCGAAGTTTCAAGGGCGCCTTGAAGGAAGATGAGCACGTCGACGAAAAGAAGCAGGCATAGGCTTCCCGGCACGCTCGCAATTTGAGCGCTGCCGTAATCGACTTCTGAAAATGACAAACCCCGCGAGAATTGCCTCTCGCGGGGTTTTGCTTTGGAGGTGGTGCGGGCGCCCTCGCCCGCGCGCGACCCCCTGGTCGCGCTTTTCCTCTGTCCGTCAATCCTTAACTTCCACCGTCTTCATGTTATCGTCCGGTATCCGGTCAATCAACAGCGTGAATGGATCGATCCCTGCTTTATCGGGAGCTTCGGCCACGGCGAACGTGTACGTGCCGCGACCGCTGCCCATGTGGACCCGCTCGCGATACAACGTCTTGCCGTACTTCTTCCCTTTCTCCGGCTTGGCGAAGGCGCCAATCTCGATGAAGTCGTTCACCGGAACTTCATTCTCGGCGCCGGTGGAATCGGCGCGCAACTTCTTGGTCTCCACTTCTATCGTCACGTCGTACTGGCCATCGCCGCGCTTGCTCGCCTTGGCCGACAGCGTGCGATTGGAGAACAGCGTGATGTTGTCGAACAGCTCATCGTAGAGATATTGCAAGTTTGCCGGCGTCTCCGCTTTCAGCGCGTCTTCCAGCGCGTAGGCGGTCGGATAGGGCGGGTCCGCGTAGCCATATTGCTGGATCACCTTGCGTAGCGCGCGATTTACCGCGTCTTCGCCGATCATTTCCTTCAAGTAGTACATGACGACGCTGCCTTTGCGGTAGTGAATGTAGCCCTGGTTGGCTTCCACGCGTAACAGCGGGCGCTCCTTCAGCAGTTCCCGCCCGCGCGAACGCAGGTAATTGTCCATCTCGTATTGCAGGAATTTGCGCATCATGTCGTGGCCGTACTCTTTTTCCATCACCATCAAAGCGGAATACTGCGCCAGCGTCTCGCTGAGCAGCGTGGCCCCTTCCATATTCGCCCCGAGCACCTGGTGCGCCCACCACTGATGGCCCATCTCGTGCGCGGTCACGTAGAACACCATATCGATATCGTCGGGATCCTTGAGATTGGCGATAAAGCCGATGCCTTCCGAATACGGCATGGTGCCCGGAAACGCTTGCGCAAAGCGCGCCACGCGTGGAAATTCAATGATGCGCGCCTCTTTGTGCGGATACGGGCCGAAGTTAGCCGAGTAATATTCCAGCGATTTGCGCATGGACCGCAGCATCTTCGGCACGTTCCAGGGATGCTCGCAATCGTAGTAGACCTCCAGCTTCACGCCGTTCCAGTCCTCCCGCCGCACTTCATAGCGGGCCGAAATGAACGAGTAAAAATTCGCCGACTTGTGGTCCAGTTTATAATGGTAATAATGCCGGCCGTTTTCATTCCACTCTTTCAATAGAGACCCCGGCGCCACCGCGATCTGATCCGCTGACGTACCGATCACCGTATCCACATCCACCCAGTCTGAGTTGTTGCTGAGATAGCTGTTGCGGCAGTGCTCGGCGCAGTTGCGCTCCAGAACGGGCATCAGGTTCCACTCCGCGAGACCGTATTTCTTGCGGTCGTTGCGGTCCGTCAGCTCCCGGCCCTCCTGATATCCGATTTGCGGCGCGATCAGATTGTTGAAAAAGGTGCCATTCTGCACTAATTCCTGATTGGATACTTCATTCTCGAAGCCGCGGTTTTTGCTGCGCACCGTGAATCGCAGGCGCCGGTGTTCGTTTGGCTCAATCGGCTTGGCCAGTTTGTAAATCCGGTAGTAAAGGCGCGTGTCATCCGACACGATGGTTGACCCGTCCAGTTCGATTCCCGTGTCGTACAGGTTGGGCAAACTCAGGTGAATCTGGCTGATTGGGCCGCTGGTTTCATTGACGATTTCCTCGTCGCCGCGCATCTCGATATTGCGAGGTTGCGGATAAATATCGATTCCATACCTCACATTAACGACCCGTGGCTGCGGCAGATCGGTATATTTCTTGTAGGTGTTCTCATAATCGGCCTGCAGTTTGTCTCGGTCGACGTCCGGAACCAGCTTGTTCACGATCTTGGTGTTGTAGTAGATCCAGCCGCCCGTCCCTGCAAACATCGCCGTGAGCAGCAGCGCCAGCGGCGCCACGGCGCCGGTGCGCAGGCGGGCATTGAAGAACCGCTGCCGCCACCCGGTCTCCCGGCCGCGCTGCCATAACACGATGCTGGCCACTGCCAGCAGCAGGCAGAACACGCCCCAGTACAGCGTGAACCAGCTCCAGCCGGGCATAAACGGCGCCCGCTGGTAGAAGTCTGAATAGACGATGCCGGGCCGCGATCCAAACTTCACCAACCTTGTTCCAATCGCCAGTGGACGCCATACGAACGCATTCGCGATCATGAAGGTGATAAAGGCGAAATAGCCTATGTATTTGTTGGGTGACAGGACGTGTATAAAATACGCGAGAAACGCCAGCACCAAGAAAAGAGACAGGTCGATTCCAAAGAGCTCCGAGACGTAGAATCCGAGTTGGAAGCGGTGATATCCTAACCAGGCTTGCACCGCGATCCCAGACAGCATGGCCACCAGTTCAATGAGCATAATGGCCGCCGCCAGGGCGACAAATTTCGCCGCGTAACTGACCCAATTCGGATGGGGCAGGGCATCGTACACTTCATCGACCCGCGCATCGCGCTCGCGCCAGACCAGCACGCCAGCATAGTACGTGATCATGATGATCAGAAACAAATACAGGGTTCCGGCGATCACCTCTAAAATCCGATAGGTCACGGGCAGGGAACTGTTGCCGTACCCTTCATTGGCGCTCAAGATCAACGAGGGGATTGTATTCAGCAGCGCGGCGAGCGAGATCACGATAAAGGACACCGACTTGATCAGGCCGCGCACTTCATCGCGCGTCGCGCCCAGAAACTGTTTCATCTGGGCGGCGAATCCGCTGGAGTAAGTTGCGGCCGGCATGACGGAGGCCGGGCCAGCGCCGATCCCCTCACTAGCGTTCGGGGTTAGTCGTTTTTTGCGGCTGCTCTTTTCCGCAAATTGAAATCGCACCGCAGCGAAAACGAAAATCAGCGCGCTCACGCTCAGCCACAGCAGCCGGTTCCACAGCATCATTCCCGACAATCCCAGTACACGAGTGTTTTTGTCCGCGACCGTCCAGTACTTGGTCATGAGCGAAAACGTGTTGCCGCCGAACGGATCGATCAGCATGGCCAGCGTCTCGTTCTTCATGTCCGACATCAGCGCCTGGGACACGCCAAAGGCGACTAGTAGCCCAAGAGCGCCGACGAACGAGGTGATGGTGCTGCGCGTCAAAGCCGCGATCGCGAAAATGATAGCTGCTACGAACAACGTGTTGGGCAGAGCGATCACCAAGATTCCAGCCAGGTGCGCCGGCCAACTGACCGGACCCCAACGCTCGGCATCCACCCAGGGCATATATTTCGCCAATAGAATTCCCAGCGAGACGCCGAGGCAGGGAATCACCGAGATCAGGGCCGACGCCAGATAGCGTGCAAACAGAAAATCCATTTTCCGGAGCGGAGTGGAAAACAGGATCTGATGGGTGCCATAGGCATAATCCCGTGCCGCCGCCTGGTTCACGAACGCCGTGGTCATGAGAATACTCAAGATGCCGGCCACGGCATAGAAATTTTCAATCACGTACGGCGCGTTCTTGTAGGTGTTTTCCAGACTGCTGCCGACGGTGACTTTGTCCGTCGCCACGGCGCTAAAGAACAAAGCGGCCATCACCAGCAGAAAGATCCACAGCATCACTCCGCGCAACCAATAGCGGAGCTCAAAGCCAAAGAGATGGGTGAACATGATTTATTTCCCCAGACCCGCCGAATCATTTCCCAACCCCGCAAGCCGGGAAAAAAAGACGTCTTCCAGATCGGCAGCCACTGGCGCGAATCCATCACCCGGAGATTGCTGCGAAAAGATATGGATCAACGGCCGCCCGGCGATCAGTTTGTTCGAAATCACCTGGTATTGCTGCTGATATTGCGCAACCTCGCTCTTGGGAATCGACTTTCTCCAGATGCAACCTTCGAGCGATTCCACCGCCGCATCCGGCTTTCCGGCAAACAGTACCTGCCCTTTATGGATAATCGCCATGTTAGTGCATAGCTCCATCACGTCCTGCACGATGTGGGTGGACAGGATGACGATAACGTTCTCGCCCACCTCCGCCAGCAGGTTATAAAAGCGATTGCGCTCGCCCGGATCGAGACCCGCCGTCGGCTCATCCACGATCAGCAATTGCGGGTTTCCCAGCAAAGCTTGGGCGATTCCGAAACGTTGCCGCATGCCGCCGGAAAAAGAAGTAAGCGCCTTCTTGCGAACCTCCCACAAGTTCACCCGGTGCAAGAGCGCCTCCACCATGCTCTTGCGCTCCGCGGATCGCGTGATCCCTTTCAGCAGCCCCAGATGATCCAGCATTTCCTGCGCCGACGTCTTCGGGTATACTCCAAAATCCTGCGGCAAATAGCCGAGCCGCCTGCGTACGTCTTCCTTCTGCGTCAGCACATTGATCTCGCCCAGTTGCACCGTTCCGCTGTCGGCCTCCAAAAGAGTGGCCAGAATGCGCATCAGCGTCGATTTG
>DATFZA010000295.1:0-2493 GCA_035314765.1 Bryobacteraceae bacterium | reverse complement strand
CGCCGTTTCTCAATCACGGCTGGGTCACCGCCTTTACGCCTTCAGTGCGCCAGTTGCTTGGATACGATTTCTCGCGGTCCGGCCCGAACGGTGTCCCGCGCGGTGGAGTGGGTCAAGCCAAGGTTCTCTTCACGGCCGATGCCGCCTTGGCGCGCCCCTCGCTAGGCGGCGATTTCATGTTCAACCGTTACCACGTCACGGGGCAGGCCGAGATCTTTTGGGGCATCACGGGCTCCAACGATTTTCTGGTCTCCTATTCCCGGGGGTTAGGCACTTCCAGTTCCACAACACCTCTATTTGAGCTGTTCGGCCTGGGAGGGACAGCGAGCGTTCGCGGCATTGAAGAAGGTGAATTCGTAGGGAGAAACATCGCTTTCGATCAGTCGGAGTTCGGCGTGAATGCGCAGTCCCTTTGGCGCTGGATCAAGCGCCAATCGAAGACTGCCGCGCCCGCCGGACCATCCGGCGCTTCCCCACTGGACACACTGCTATCCGGCCTGGGAATTACCAGCATTTTTCTAAATGGCTTTTACGATCGCGGACGGGTAACCGATGTGGGTTCTGTCGGAGATCTGCTCGGCCTTCAGCATTCCACGCACGGCGCCGGTTTCGATCTCGAACTGCGCGGCCTCCGCGTGGCGAATAAGCGGGCGAACCTGAGCCTCGGCTACGCCCGTTCACCCGAATCAATTTTGCACCACAAGGGAGTATTCATCAGCTCCCTTTCAATCGATTTCTAAACAACCAGAGGGAGAATTCAAATGCAAGGCATAACGCTTACAGTAGGGGGCAAACAGCTCCTGTTCGCTACCGACGGCACGGTCCTCGACGCAACTTCGCAAGCGGCATTGGGCGCGTGGCAATCGCAGTCCACCCAAAAGGATAATCAGATTCGTTATACCGTCGGCGGCGCGCCCCAAGCCCCGCTTCCGGCGATCTATTCCTTCAACGACACCAACCAACTCCAGATCCAGCTCCGGACGGCAGAAGCGAAACTCACCAATCCGTTCGTGGTCATTGGAGGCATCGAAATCGATGACAGCCACAACCTCAACTATATTCTGGTGGACAATACGGGAACGCCAACTGGCCTGAAGATCACGGTTTATGGAAACCTGCAGTTTGCGCGGGACACCAACGATCTGACCATCGCGCTGACCGGTGGCGGCCAAGCGCGAATCCGAGGCTTGAATGGCGTCGCCAGTCTGCAGGCCGAAAAAAATACGATAGCTAGTTTCAAAGCCGATGATCTCCTCACTTTCCAGGCGGAAACAGACAACGAGATCGCCGGCCAGGAGGACCTGGTGGTGGTCCCCGCCAAGATACAATTCGCCGGGGGCTGGGATATACAAAACGGCAGCCTGGTCTTTCTCAGCAACATTAAAGGCGACCCCAGCCAACCGGCAATCAACATCGGTTTCGCCGGAACACTGGGCGGCGTTACCGCGGGATTTGTTTATTTTGCCGACGCCGGCAAAACGCAAGCCGCATTCAACATCAGCGGACAGCACGTATTTAAAGCCGGCAAAGGGCAGACCGGCTTGTCCTGGGAATCCTCGATCGGATTCACCGGAAAAACGTTCTCCGCCCAAGTTTCTGTCGATAGCGTTACTAATCTCGCCAGCGGTCAGACCCTCACCATTAAGGGCGGCTTGACGTTGATGCAGGATACCGGCGGCAAAACCAGCATGGATTTGTCTCTCGACGCGCAATATTCGTTTGACGCCAATAACATGTTGGTGTTTAAAGCGCTGGTCACGGACGGTAACCAATACGATCTGATGCTGCAGGGTACATTCCACTACTCGAACTTGAATCTAACCTTTCAGGTGGAGTACACAAATCAGCCCGGCGCGAGCGATCTGCATGTCGCGGTAGGCGTTCAGGGGAATCAGAACAGCATCGTCAAAAATCTTGCGCTGGTGCTGGATGTCAGCGAGTCGCAAGCCAAGCTCCAGCTCACGGCCAGTTTCGATGTCCATCTGCAGTTTGCCGACGGAGTAAGAATCAAGACCCCCGCGGTAGCGGCGGCGGCGCCCCAAAAAGTAGGAGTAGGCGGCTGAGGCTTTCAGCCGCCCGCATGCTTAACTTACCTGCGGTCTTATCCACCTGCCGATTCAGCGGTGCGCCGAAAAAAATGTTCGCGGCGCGGTTCACGATACCCAAGGGAGTGTAGCGAACTTAAGAAGAGAGACACTATGAGGTGACGTGCTTCAATCACATTTTGAAGAGCATGTGGAGCAATCCTACAATCGACGGTAGAGGAGATCGCAAATGAACTTCAAGTTCGGAGATTCGGGGGATGAGGCAATCGAGATCCAACGTGCTCTGCTGACCGCCCAGTTTAATCCCGGAGACCTCGACGGCAGTTCGGGAATGGAAGGCTGATGCGGAACTCAGGTATGCGGTGACTCCGGCTGATACTCAGGTGACCTTTGCACGCGCGGATTGACGTCGGCCTCGATCGCGGACGTGGCATCGCTTACGTCACGG
>DATFZA010000294.1:0-3756 GCA_035314765.1 Bryobacteraceae bacterium | reverse complement strand
ACTGCAAGCTTGCGCAGTGCGCTAATGGTCTGGCGGCAGCACCTGCAAACAGACGAGCTACTTCCTGGCGGCAAGTACGTCGGCAGCGATCGGATTGCAGGCAGATTTATCGTCCAATACCAGAAGCTAGACGACGACGATGGGGTGGTTCATGAGCTGGCGCTTGCGCCAGCACTCGGGTGCGAGGTGATGGAGGAACTGAAACGCTGGCCAGGAACACTCGGCATCCCTGGGGCGGAATGGCGATATCGCGTTACCTCCTACCAGGCGGGTGAACCGGATGGGAACCTGTTTCAAGTTCCCGCCGGGTACGCCATCGAACAGATGCGTGAATGGATGGCCAACGCCCGCTGCTTAGATCGATAGTAAGATAACGGGGTGATGCGATACGTCATTGCCCTGTTCGCCCTGGCTTTCACGCTGACCACGATCTCGTCGGCGCAGGAGGGCGCCACGCGCGCCGATTGGCCTTACTACGGCGGCACACAATTGGCTTGGCGCTACAGCGCGCTCGACCAGGTCAATGTCTCCAACGTGAAGAAACTCGCGCCGGTGTGGGCATTTCAGACCGGCGATTATGAGAACGGGTTGCAATCTACGCCTATCGTCGTGGATGGAGTCCTCTATCTTTCCACCGCGCGCAGCCAGGTGTTTGCGATCGATGCGGCCACCGGGCGCCAACTCTGGCAGTACAAATATCCGGCGCCGAAGGGCTTTGCCAACGCGCAGAATCGCGGCGTCGCGGTGGGCGCGGGCAAAGTTTTCCTGGGCACCTATGACGACTTCGTCATCGGCCTGGACGCCAACACGGGGCGCGAAATGTGGAAAGTTGCCGTGGACGACCCGCGCCAGTGCGGCTGCGCCATTACGGGCGCTCCGTTGTTCGTCAAAGACAAGGTGCTGGTCGGCAGCACCGGCGGCGATGGCGCATTTCGAGGCTATCTGACGGCGTTGGACGCCAAGACCGGGCGGCTCGCTTGGCGCTTTTATACGATCCCGGGTCCTGGCGAAAAAGGCAACGAGACGTGGAAAGGCGATAGCTGGAAGTTCGGTGGAGGCGCAACGTGGATGACCGGTTCGTTCGACGCCGCTCTGAACATGGTGTATTGGGGCGTCGGCAATGCCTCTTCGGATCTCTTCGCGGGAGACCGCTATGCCGGTGAACAGGCCGCCGGAGCGAACCTCTATTCGGCCAGCGTGGTGGCGCTCGACGCCGATACCGGAAAAGTCCGCTGGTATTACCAGGAAGTGCCCAAGGACGTGTGGGATTACGACGCCGCTTATGAATGCGTTCTGATTGACCGCGAGGTGCGCGGAAAGATGCGCAAGCTGCTGGTGCATATCAATAAGAACGGCTACGCCTTTGTTCTCGATCGCGTGACCGGCGAATTCGTCCGCACCTTTCCCATTGTCCAGAATCACAACTGGACCACTGGCGCCACCGAGGATGGAAAGTTCCTCGGCCGCGTGGAGCCGGTCGAAGACAAGCCGACATTCTTCTGCCCCAGCGCCGCCGGCGGCAAGAGTTGGAACCAGATGGCATACTCCCCACGCACCGGCTATTTTTATTCGCCAGGCATGGAAATGTGCGCCGATTACACGGCCAAGGAGCAGGAGCCCGAAGAAGGCCGCGGTTTCCTCGGCGGCAATTGGAGTGAGCCGCTGCCGCCCAAGGACGGGCCGATCCGGAGTCATCTGGATGCGTTTGACCCGGTAACCGGCAAGAAAGTGTGGACGTACGAGTACAGGTTCCTGTTGTTCGCATCGGTCCTGGCGACTGCCGGGGACTTGGTCTTCAGCGGCGATCCGGAGGGCTTTTTCTTTGCACTGAACGCCCGCACGGGAGAGAAATTGTGGAGTTTTCAGACCGGCGCGGGGCATCGCGGGTCTTCGATTTCTTATAGCGTCAACGGGAGGCAATACATTGCCACGCCCACCGGCTGGGGTTCCATCGCTGGCCGCAGCATTTTGGACTTGTGGCCGGAAGGGGAGACATTTCGCGGCGGGTCCACTCTGATGGTGTTCGCGCTGCCGGAGGGTTCGAAATGAACCGGCTGGCGTTCATTCTCTTGCTTCCAGCGCTGGCTGGCGCCCAGGATATTCTGTCCCGCGGTCAGGAAGTCTTCAACAAGACTTGCGCCACTGGTTACTGTCACGGAGTGAAAGGGACAGCCGGAGGCGCGCCCAAACTTGCGTCGCGGGGCTTCGATCAGGCGTACATCACTCAGGTGGTGCGCAGCGGGATTCCGGGCACCGGCATGCAGGCGTTTGGCCCGATTTTGAGCCGCGTGGATCTGTTTGCGGTTATCTCCTACGTAGGCAGCTTGAACGGGCTGGCGCCAGCCCGCATGCCAGGTTACGATCGAGGGCCGGCGCCCCGAAAGTTGCCGGAGGACGCGATGCGCGGCCGCGCGCTGTTCTACGAAGCGGTCCGCGGTTTTAATCGTTGCTCAACTTGTCATCAGGTGGATGGCGTTGGAATCGCGGTGACCGATCCGATTGTCAAAATTCCCGAAAATGCCGCAGCCTTGCGCGCTGTGCCGGCTCCACATGTCTGGACCGCGACTGCCGACGGTGAATCGTTCCCCGTGCTGGTGGTCAGCAAGGGCGGCATACAGACCAAGGTCTACGATCTCACCAAGCCGCCGCCGGTGCTGCGGACTTTTCCCCAGGCAGCGGTTCAGCTAAAGGAAACGAGCGCATGGCGCCATGCGGATGTTGTCGCGTCTTATCAGGATGCGGAGCTGGATGCAGTGCTGGCGTTCTTGCGGGCGGTCTTGAAGCCGGGGGCGTGAGGTGCCGGTTGCGCAAGGGGACAATCCTGGGATACCTGTAGGCGAAGGATTACGGACGGGAGTCCGGAATGTCCCCGTCCGCTCTTCCGCAGTCCGCAGTGTCCCCGTCCGCTCGTTTAGTTTCCGGCGGTAGTCGTCCGCCGAGCCCACAATGTCCGTACGCGCAGGCGCTACTCTTCGGCGCCCTCTTCCCCGCCCCGTCCTTCTTTGATGGCTTTCAGGCGGTCTTCGCGGCGCTTGGCGCGATCAGCCGCCCGTTTCACCAGCTCGGAGCCGACTAGTTCGAGCATGGCCTGCTCGGCGCCATCGCCTTTGCGAGGTCCCAGTCGAACGATGCGGGTGTAGCCGCCATTGCGCTGGCCGAAACGCGCGCCCAGCTTCTCGAACAGCTTTTGCACCGAGGCGGGCGTCGTCAGAAACGCGGCGGCCTGGCGGCGCGCGTGCAGTGTGTCGGTCTTCGCCAGCGTAATCATCTTGTCGACCATCGGCCGCACAGCCTTGGCCTTCGGAACGGTAGTAACGATACGCTCCTCGTCGATGACGCTGGTCACCAGGTTCCGGAACAAGGCGCGGCGGGCGCCCACGTTGCGCCCTAATTTGTTGCCAGCTACTCGGTGGCGCATTTTACTCGTTGACCCCGTATTCGTCGTCGCCGCCAATGGGGGCGACAAAGGGCTGGACGCCGCCCGGCGGCGGAACCAGGCGGCCTTGGGCATCGAACTTCATGCCGAAGCTCAGGTTCAAGTTGGAAAGAATTTCCTTGATTTCGTTCAGGGACTTGCGGCCGAAATTCTTGGTGCGGAGCATTTCCGCTTCGGTCTTTTGCACCAGGTCGCCAATGGTTTGGATGTTGGCGTTCTTGAGACAGTTGTAGGAACGGACGCTGAGTTCCAGCTCTTCGACCGAGCGGTTCAGCACTTCGTTCATCTGGCTCATGGCGCGCTCGGCCGGCTCTTCGGCG
>DATFZA010000293.1:0-6073 GCA_035314765.1 Bryobacteraceae bacterium | reverse complement strand
TCCGTAGTTATTCTCATGGGCGCTTGCTTCACGGCAAGCGCCCATGACGTTATTACGACCAAAGTAACGTGGACGCGTGAGATCTCGCGGCTGATGTTCAAGCGCTGCACCTCTTGCCATCGGGAAGGCGGCTCCTCATTTCCGCTCACGACCTATGAGCAGGCTCGCCCCTGGGCTAAGGCCATCAAGGAAGAGGCCTTGGAGCGGCGCATGCCGCCCTTCGGCGCGGTGAAAGGCTTTGGAGATTTGCGCGACGACCTTTCCTTGACGCAGGAGCAGTTAGAACTTCTCTCCGATTGGGTAGAAGGCGGCGCCCCAGAAGGCGAAGCCAGGCTTTTGCCGAAAGATCCGGATCTGAATCCGGTGCCCGATGCGATGCCCAAGACCGGAGCGGAGACGATTGTCGATGGCAGCCGGACGCTGAAGCAAGCGGCCACGTTTATTGCGGTCCGGGCGAAAACGTTGCTTGAGGGCAGTACCATTCGTGTGGTCGCGCAACGGCCCGATGGCACCGTGGCGCCGCTGGTCTGGATTTATAACTACAATCCGAAGTTCGACCAGACTTACTACTTTAAGAACGCCCTAACGTTTCCCGCGGGGACGAAGATTCTGACATCTTCGACTACCGCCGGCACGATCGCCTTGTTGGAACCGGCCGGCAAGACGACGGCAGCCGTCCGTTAGCAGTGGCGGAGCGCAGGCTAAGAGCCTGTGCCACCTACGTCCCATACTCATTCCACCTTGGCAGCCTCGTGGCACAGGCTTTAGCCTGTGCGGCTTCCCGATCCTATTGCACCTGCTTGGAAATCGCCGCGGTCCCCAGCATCCCGCCCAATCCCATAGTCTCCACTACCGATGAGGGCACAATCACCATGGAACCTTTCTCTTTGATCGCCTCGTACAGCATGTTCATCGCGCGCAGGTGCAGGGCGGTCGGGTTGTTGATGTAGAGGGCCGATGCTTCGGAAAACTTAACGGCGATCTCCGCTTCGGCGGTCCCGAGAATGATGCGCGCCTGGCGTTCGCGCTCGGCTTGGGCCTGGCGGGACATGGCGTCCTCCAATGCCTGCGGGATGTGAACGTCGCGAATCTCGACCGATTGAACAGTGATGCCCCAGGGGTTCGTCTTTTCGTCCAGAATGCGTTGCAGTTCGTGGCCCAATGTCTCCCGCTCCGTGATCATTTGGGCCAGTTCGTGGCGGCCAATGGATTCCCGCAAAGCGGTTTGGGCGCTTAATCCAATGGCGGTCTGAAAGTCGGAGACTTCGAGCAGACATTTTTCGGCATTCCAAACCAACCAAAACACGATGGCGTCCACGTTTACCGGGACGGTGTCGCGCGTCAGCGCCGATTCAGCCCGGACGTCGGTCACTCGCACGCGTTGATCCACAAACTGCGTCACTTCATCGACAAACGGAACGACAAAGAACAGCCCTGGGCCGCGCAGGCCGGCATATCTTCCCAGCCGCAGGACAGCCACTTTTTCCCACTGGTCGGCCACCTTCAACGAAAGCAAGATGTAACCCCCGATGAGGGCGCCAATAACCATCGGCGCCGGGTTCTTGGTTGCGGACGTTCTGGCGGCGCCGGCGGCAATGCACACGACAAACAGAAGCAAGGCCAAGGGGCTCACCTTCTGCCGTTGTCTCCCGAAGAGTCTCCGGGGATTGTTCAAGTTCAGCGAATCAGCCATTGCTTTTCTCCTTATTTTGAATTTCCATTAAGCGCTCAACCACGTCGGTCACCGTGAATCCTTCGGCGCCGGCGCGCGCCATCAACTCTCCCAGCATTTGATTCAGCCGCCGGGTGCGCTCGGCGTCGGAAGGCTTGGTCTTGCGCGCGGCGATGAACGTGCCCGTGCCTTGCTGGCTGTCCAACACTCCGCGAATCTCCAATTCTCGATAGGCCCGGACGACAGTATTCGGGTTTACCGAGAGGTCCACGGCGAGCTGGCGCACGGTCGGCAACTGATCCCCCGTCTTGTGGGAGCCGGCGGCGATGCCACCGAGAACCTGATCGATAATCTGGCGGTAGGCGGGAACTCCGCTGCGGAGATCTAACCGGAACCGGGTGGCAGCGCTCATCTGGAGATAGTGTACTAGTTAACTAGTACACAGTCAAGGCCTCTCTGCTCGCCGGGCGCCAGGGGACACGGCTGCGGTAGTTGTTGAGCGAAGGAGTTCGGACTCGAGTCCGAAGTGTCTCTGTTCGCTCCTGGGCCTAGCAGCATATTCTCATCGAAGGACGCGCAGCGTGTCCGGTATCATGTTATAGCGTGAGATGTTTCGCTTGCCTGCTTTGTTTAGCGTCGCTGCTGACCGCGCAGCAGCGCCAGCGATGGACACCGGAGAAGGCCGCCGATTGGTACCAGCAACAGCCTTGGCTCGTGGGCGCCAACTACATTCCCGCGACCGCGATCAATCAACTGGAGATGTGGCAGGCCGAAACGTTTGACCCGAAACGGATCGACCTGGAACTGGGTTGGGCGCAAACGCTCGGCATGAATACCATGCGCGTCTTTTTGCATGATCTGCTGTGGCAGCAGGACGCGCCAGGTTTTCGCAAGCGAATCGATGCATTCTTGGCCATCGCTCAAAAACACGGAATCCGGCCGATATTCGTTTTGTTCGATTCGTGCTGGGATCCGTCTCCGGCCTTGGGAAAGCAGCGCGCTCCACGTCCCGGCGTTCACAATTCGGGATGGGTGCAAAGTCCCGGCGCGAAGGCGTTGATGGATTCCTCCCAGCGCGGCCGGCTCAAATCCTACGTCGAAGGCGTTATCGGCGCGTTTGCCAACGACGACCGCGTGCTGGCCTGGGATCTATGGAACGAACCGGATAACGAGAACTTCGGCAGTTACGGCCTTAGAGAGCCCAAGCAGAAAGAGCGGGCCGTGACGCAGCTCTTGCCGTTGGTTTACGCATGGGCGAGATCGGCGGATCCCGCGCAACCGTTAACCAGCGGCCTCTGGCAGGGCGACTGGTCCAAGACGGAACTATTGACCGCGATCCAACGGACTCAATTGAACGATTCCGATGTCTTTTCGTTTCACAGCTACAGTTCCGGTGAGAAATTCGAGCAACGGGTGAAAGCGTTGCGGGCATTTGAACAACGGCCGGTACTGTGCACGGAGTACATGGCGCGCGGCGTCCAAAGCACTTTTCAGGGAACACTGCCCATTGCCTTGAAATATCGTGTGGCGGCCATTAATTGGGGGCTGGTGGGCGGCAAGACACAAACCTATCTGCCATGGGACTCCTGGGCAAAGCCCTACATAGGCCGCGAACCCGCCGTCTGGTTCCACGAGATTTTTCGCACGGACGGTACGCCCTACTCATCCGAAGAAGTTAAGTTCATTCAAGAGATGACCGCCGAGGGCCGGCGCGAATGGCCCGGGGCTCAACCGGCCGCAAGATAAGACGATGCGTCTCACACCGCAAGAGTATCTGGATTACGACCGCGCTTCGCTAAAGAAGCAAGAGTATTACGATGGCGAGATCTGGGCAATCGATGGCGCCAACTTCGATCACGCGCTGATCGCCTGCAATACAGCGTTTCATCTGGAGCCAGCGCTAAAAGGGCATGCCACCGTCTTTGTGGGCGCCAGCGTGCGCATTCAACTGAGTCCGCAAGGCCCATTCACCTACCCGGACATCGCGATCGTTAATGGCGAGCCCGAGTTCCTGGATGAGAAACGGGACACGTTGTTGAATCCTTGCGTGGTACTGGAAGTATTTTCCAAATCCAGCGAGGCGCATCTTCGCGGATTCAAATTTACGCAGTACCGCAAATTGCGGTCGCTTTCCGAGTACGCGCTGATTTCGCAGTCCGAACCGCGTATTGAGGTTTTTCAACGCCGCCCATCCGGCCATTGGCTGTCCGCCGACGCGGTAGGAATCGCCACGCGATGCTACTTGAGCAGCGTGAAGTGTCCGTTGCCGTTATCCGTGGTGTATGCTGGCGCTGAATTCCTGGCGGTCCGGACACGTGGCGTCTAGCCTTATGGCGATAGACGCTTCAGCGCGTGTCGCCGCTACCGCGCGTGTCCATCCGGAGGCCGAGATCGGGCCGCAATGCGCGATCGGGGAATACTGCGTGATCGAGCAGGATGTCCGCATCGGCGCGCACTGCCGGCTGGAGCCGTACACCTACGTCAAGCGCTGGACCACGCTCGGCGAGCACAATGAGATCTCGGCAGGCACCGTGCTGGGAACGGATCCGTTAGACAAAAACTTCAGCGGCGAGAGGAGCTACTTGCGCATTGGAGATCGCAACAAGATTCGCGAGCACTTTACAATCTCCCGCGGTACGCAGCCCGAAAGCGTTACCCTGCTCGGCGATGACAACTACATCATGACCTCCGGGCATATTGCGCACAACTGCAAAATCGGAAACGGTACCGTGATCGCCAGTTGCGCATTGGTGGCCGGGCATGTGGAAGTGGAAGACCAGGCATTTATTTCCGGCGGCGTGGTAGTTCACCAATATTCCAAAATCGGCCGGCTAGCCATGATAGCCGGCAACGTGCGCGTGAACAGCGACGCGCCGCCGTTCTTCATGTACGCGGATTTCGATATCGCGGCCAAAGGGCTGAACCTGGTGGGGCTGCGCCGCGCTGGATTTTCGCACCAGCAGATTGGCGCGTTGAAACAGGCTTACAGGCTTTTGTATCGATCCGGATTGAAGCTGGAAGAGGCGCTGACGCGAATTGAGGCCGAGGCATCCACGGAGGATACAAGGCATCTGGTGGCGTTTATCCGCAGCAGCAAGCGCGGCATTTGCCGGGAGTAAGAATGAAGACTACTGCCACTACACTGTATCCTTTTGTGCCGTCCGGTACAAATTTTGAACGGTCGCTGGAATTCTTTGCCGCGCTTGGCTTTGAGCAGGCGTGGCGGCAGGACGGGCTCGCGGCGCTGCGCTTCGGCGGCGCGTACTTCCTGCTGCAAAACATCGACGTGCCGGAGTGGCAGAAAAACCAGATGATGGTTTTCGAGGTGGACGACCTCGATTTGTACTGGTCGGAAGTCGAAGCAAAAGGTCTGGCCGGCGCTTTCACCGGCGTGAAGCTAAAACCTCCCACAGAATTTCCCTGGGGCCGCGAAGTCCACATCATCGACCCAGGCGGAGTTTGCTGGCATGTTCGGCAGAGACAGAGGAGATGATCGCGGAGGCAGTCTTGGCTGGAAATATGCGATCGCCGCTGTGCCTATAATAGTGCGTGTTCAAGCTTCGCAATGGCCTGTTTACGGCTGTTTGCGCACTGCATCTAGCCGGGCAATCCACGGGAAGCGTGCCGCAGATAGAGGCTTCGGCGCGGCGGCATCTGGCGGCGAAGGACGCGGCCGGTGCACTGGCCGACTACCAGAAACTCGCGCAACTGGCGCCGTCGTCAGCCGTGTATGAGGATGAAATCGGCTTCTTGCTCGCCGCGTCGAACCGGCCACTGGAGGGGATTGCTCACTTTCAGCGCGCGACTGAGTTGAATCCCAAGATGGCTCAGGCCTGGTATCACCTGGGCGTGGCACTGTGGCTGGCGGAAAAGAAAGATCAAGCTCTGGCTGCTTTGCAGAAGGCAGTGGCCCTGGCGCCGGACCACGCCGATTATCGATTCCGCCTGGGAACCGCCTACACGGATACGGGGCATTATGCCGACGCCATTCCCGAGCTGACGAAGGCCGCTCAGCAGTTACCCAAGAACGCCGCTCTTTGGGAAAGCCTGGGGCTCGCGTATCAACGGCAGCGGCGGTTTAGAGAAGCGCGGGACGCTTACCGGCAGGCGCTGGCGATCGATCCAAAGAATAACGCCGTTCGCAATAGCTACGGCCAGGCGCTGGTGAATGCCGGCGATCCGGATGCCGGTTTGGGCGAGTTTCAACGGATCTTGCAAGAGGCGCCCGACAATGAGCATGTACAAGTGAACGTGGCTTATGCTTACATCGGCGCTGGAAAGTACGCCGAAGCCATCCAGCAGCTCTTGGCGGTGATCCGTCTACATCCCGATCTCGTCTCCGCGCATTACGACTTGGGTGTCGCTTACAAGCAATCGGACGATCTGCCCGATGCGAAGACG
>DATFZA010000292.1:0-7924 GCA_035314765.1 Bryobacteraceae bacterium | reverse complement strand
CAACCGCCTCCCCGGATTACGGCCGTTGCACCTGCTCTGACTGCTAGCCCCCGACTCAAAATGTAGTGGAGACTTTTCCAGTGCCCTTACTGAAACTAAACGACTTGACGGATGCAAATGCACTCAACTGCGAAAGTTGGGCTAAGCAAATGGTAGTGGCAGAGCCGGTTGAAGTTAGCATGGAGTCATCCATGGTGCAGCTCGGGAATTTGGGTTGGATGGCGCGTATTCTGTTGTGGTTTTGCCGCGCCCCGGGAACTCCGGATTATCCGATGACCGGCGTTCACTACGAGTCCGGCACAGAATTAAAACGGCTCGAAGAAGTATTTCCGGATTTTACCCAGATCATCCAGGGAAAAGATGTCATCGATTTCGGGTGCGGAGAAGGTTACCAGGCGGTGGCGTTCGCGCGCGCGGGCGCCGCTCGAGTGATCGGCATCGAGATCCATGAACCGTTGATCGAGGCCGGGTGCCAACGGATCGCTGGCCTGGGCCTCGAGAAGACGATTCAAATCGAACGCCAGATACCGGCCGGCCTAAAGGCAGATGTGATTGTAAGCCAGAATAGCTTCGAGCATTTCTTGGATGCCGGGAAACTTCTGGCTGAAATGCGCTCCGCGCTCGCGCCCGGCGGAAGACTTTTCATCACCTTTGCGCCTCCTTGGTATGCACCGTGGGGTGCGCACATGGCCTTTTTTTGCCGGCTCCCCTGGGTACAATTGTTGTTTCCGGAACGCTCACTGATGGAGGTTCGTTCGCTGTTCCGGTCCGACGGCGCCCGCAGCTATCGAGACGCAGGTTTGGCGCAGATGTCTATATCAAAATTCGAGCGGATCGTGGCTGCGGCGGGGCTCCGCTTTCTATTCAAACGTTACGACTGCGTGCGCGAAATGAACTGGCTGCAGCGGACGCCTCTGCGAGAACTCTTCATCAACCGCGTCAGCTGTGTACTATCCGAGCCGGCCTGACCAGCCGCGGCCTGTTAGGATCCTCAAGTGATGGAGCACGACAAGCTCTCGCGAGCCGGAGGCGCGTATTAGATGACAACCCGCCAAGTGGAAACCGTTTGGAAGGCATTGGACTCCTTCCGTGTCGAATTGCCCTCCTGGGGCTTCGCCAACACTGGCACTCGATTCGGAAAATTCACGCAACCGGCTGCTGCAACCACCATAGAAGAAAAATTTAGGGACGCTTCGCTCATCCATCGGTTGACGGGTGTTTGTCCCACGCTGGCGCTTCATGTTCGCTGGGATTTTGTGGGCGGCGCCGCCAGCGCCGGAGAGATTGAGCGGCTAGCCGCGAAATATGGCGTTCAGCCCGGTTCCATCAATCCCAATGTCTTTGAGGAACAGATTTACAAATTCGGCTCACTCGGCAATCCCGACCCAGCCACGCGGAAAGCGGCGCTGGACCACATCCTGGAAAGTATTGAGATCGCCAAGCGCTTGGGCTGCCGCGATCTCTCTTTGTGGTTTGCCGATGGCGCCAATTATCCGGGCACCCAAAGCATACGGCAGCGCAAGAAATGGTTTGAAGAGGGCTTGAGCGAAGCACACGCTCACCTGGCCGAAGGACAGCGCATGCTAGTGGAGTACAAACCGTTTGAGCCTGCATTTTATTTCACCGACATTGCCGACTGGGGCATGGCGCTGCTGATGGCGCAAAAAGCCGGGCCCAAGGCCAAGGTGCTGGTGGACACCGGTCATCATTACCAGGCACAAAATATCGAGCAAATCGTGGCCTGGCTATTGAGTGCGAATATGCTGGGCGGTTTTCACTTCAACGACCGCCGCTATGCCGACGACGACCTCACCCTGGGTTCCATCGATCCTTACCAGGTCTTTCGCATCTTTCATGAGATTCGCTTCTTCGAGTGGGAAACCGGCCAGCGCGCCGATATCGCATATATGATCGACCAGAGCCACAATTTGAAAGGCAAAATCGAGGCGATGATTCAAACAGTCACCGCAGCTCTCGAATTGTATGCCAAGGCCGCGATCGTGGACCACGAGCAGCTTTCGATCTGTCAAGCCAAGTGCGCGCTGGTCGAGGCCGAAACTTGTCTCAAGGATGCCTTTTCAGAAGACGTACGGCCGGCCATTGCGGAATGGGCGAAATCCAAGGGTTTGCCGGAGAATCCCATGGCAGCATTTCGATCGAGCGGCTACCTGGAGCGGATCACGGTCGAGCGCGCCGCGAAGAACGTGGCGTCGGAATCCAGTTACGCGTAGAAACGGTTTAATGAGCCACGCGCGTGCGCTGCCCTGACAGCACAGGCTGAAGCCTGTGCCACGTGACTGCCAAGGTGGCACCGACTTTAGTCTGTGCTTCAAATGCACAAACCTCAGGCATAGGCTGAAGCCTGTGCCAGCTGTTAGTCAACAGCCCGGTGGCACAGACTTTAGTCTGTGCGGTACAGGCTTCAGCCTGTGTAGCCTTACTCCCCAGATAATTGCCATACCCAACGATCATGGTTGAACCCACCAGCAGCGCGAGACTAAGCGCGAGCAGCGCCTTGGTGCGGCGGCCGGTCCCGCGCCATTCGTGCAGCCCAATGCCCCACAGACTGCTGAAGATGATGATGCTGGCCATATGCAGAGTCCAACTCGAGAACTTGTACGCGCCCATTTGCGTTTCGCCCATAGTGTAAAAGAAGAACTGAAAATACCAGATACTTCCCGCCAGAGCGCAAAACAAGTAATTGAGCCTCATCGGGGCCGGCGCCGCACTGCCATGGTTACGCGAGTAAGAGTTCAGATATTCGTCGCCAGTGCGATTGCGGAAGTTCAGGATCACGCACCATACAAAGTTGGTCGTAAAGCCACCCAACAGCACCACCACCAGCACTGGCAAGCCCTGCCACAACACCGGCGTGCCGTGCCGCAGCGTCGCGGCTCGAATCGGATCGCCTGCCGCCAGGCCGTAAGAGAAGCAAGCACTCATCACACCGCAGAACGTCGCCACCAGCAAGCCCTTCTTCAAGCGAAATTCCTTGATGACTTCCAGCTTTTGCTCCTCGGACATTTCCCGTTCCTTGGAAATACCCGCAACACCGGCGAAGGCGATGCCCACCAGACAGGCCGCCACGCCGAACAGAATGACGATGCCGGACTCAGTCCCCAGCACCTTGCCGACAAACTCACCGCTAAAGATAGGTGGCATCAATGTACCGAACGCCGCGCAGTATCCCAGCGCAACGGCCATCCCCAGGGACATGCCAAGGTAGCGCATGGTCAACCCGAACGTCAGTCCTCCAAAACCCCAAAGCACGCCATAGAAGAACGGCCAGAACAGGCTCATTGCCGGTGTTTCCCGCAGAACAGCAGCCAAATCGTTGGTCATCGCCAGCCCGATGATCCAAGGGACAATAATCCAACTGAAGAACCCGCCCACCAGCCAATACGTTTCCCAGGACCATCGCTTCACGTTGCGGTAGGGCACGTAGAAGCTCGCGGCGGCCAAGCCGCCCAGCCAGTGAAACACGACTCCGAGCCCAGGATTGGAAATCATGCGGCGCTCAAGTGAAAAATCTCTTCCAGCTTCTCAAACGCCTGATCCGGATTCGCTCCGTCCAAACCGCTGAAGAACGGCGCCATCTCCCGCTGCCAGCGGCTGTTGACTTCCTTCTGCGCCATGCCATCCAGCGCCCGCGCCAGGTCCGGAGTCTCGAAGTAACCGACCAATAGTCCGTCGGGCCGCAGAAATAGCGAGTAATTCGTCCAGCCGGTATTTCGCAGGCCCTCCAGCATCTCAGGCCAGACCTCGCGATGCCGCTGCTTATATTCCTCCAGCCGGTCGGGCCTCACTTGCAATAAGAAGCATACTCTCTCCATTGGTCACCATCCGTCAAGAATCGAGGTATTGCTGGAAGCGCCGATTTTGCGCGGTCCAGATTTCCGGGTCGCGAGGCTCGAATCGCTCCACGGGAAAAGAGCGGTCAATCACCTGCCGCGCCTCGGCCAGCGAACTCACCGCGCCGGTTGCCAGCATCTGCATCGCAATATTACCAAGAGCCGTGGCCTCGGCCGGGCCGGCGATGACGGTGCGGCCAGTAGCATCGGCTGTGAACTGGTTGAGCAGACGATTCTTTGAGCCGCCCCCTACCACTCGGACCTCTTCGAATCGCAATCCAGTCAACCGTTCCATGGAATCGAGGACGGCGCGGTACTTGAATGCCAAACTTTCCAGGATCGCCAACGCATACGCAGGTGGTCCATCCGGCGCGGGCTGGCTGGTTCGCATGCAGTATTCATCGATCGCGGTAAGCATGTTCGCCGGATGCAAAAATACTGGGCAATCAGGGTCGATCAGCGAACGGAAGCAACGACGCTCTTCGGCCGCGGCAGACAACAGCGCGTCATAAGAGAACCAGTTGCCTTCGGCCGCCCAGCAATGCCTGCAGGATTGTAGCAACCATAAGCCGGTGATATTTTTCAGAAAGCGAACGGTTCCGCAAACACCGCCCTCGTTGGTGAAATTCATCTCCCGAGCTTCAGGTGTTATGACCGGCCGCGGCAACTCCGCCCCCAGCAGAGACCAGGTCCCGGAACTCAAGAAAGCGCTCCGCCCCGACAACGCGACGGCGGCGACCGCCGAGCCGGTGTCATGGCAGGCGGGGGCGATGAGAGGCGTGCCTGCGCGGGGGCCTTCCCATTTCAAGGGCCCAATGATCGAACCCGGTTCCGTCAGCGGCAACAGTAGTCGCGTGGGCAGATCGAGATCGGCCAGCAAGTCCAAGGCCCAAGTGCGCGTCACTGGGTCCACCATTTGGGTCGTGGTCGCGATCGTATACTCGCACGATAGTTTTCCGGTGAGCCAGTAATTGAAGAGATCGGGAGTGGTCAGCAAAGATTCCGCCGAATCGATGACATGCGGTGTCGAGCGGCACGCGGCATAAAGCTGATACAACGTGTTAAACGGCAGGAACTGGATACCGGTTGCCGAATAGATTCTTTCACGGGGCACGCGCTCCAACACTGCTTCCATAACCCCATCGGTACGCTTGTCCCGATAATGATACGGATTTTCCAGCAGGCTGCCGTGCTTATCGAGCAGCGCGTAGTCCACGCCCCAGGTATCGAGGCCGATGCCGTCAAGCGCCAAAGCGGAGAGACCATCCAGAGCTCGTTGGACTTCCGCCCGCAGCCGAACGACGTTCCACCGCAGCGAGTCGTCATCGCGCACGGGCTCGTTCGCAAAGCGGTGGGTCTCGCGCACGCTCAGTACGCCAGAGCGCAGCTCTCCGAGAACCGCTCGCCCGCTTTCGGCGCCAAGATCGAAGGCCAGGTAACGGGAAGTCACGGGAACTCAGATGTTCTCACAGTGTGGAGCTAGTCTTCAACAGGAATCGGCTCCGACCGTTGTGCGTGTAGCCAAAGCCATGATTCGCTGCTGAGTCGCTTCAGCGCGATCGAGAATTCCAGCTTGCCAGCCTTCATGCAACACCAGAATTCGATCGGAGCACTCGATCAGTTCCGGCAATTCCGAACTGATCAGGACTACGCCTTTACCAGCATCGGAGAGCGTGCGTATGACCTCATAAATGTCATACTTGGCGCCGATATCGATGCCTCGCGTCGGGTCATCCAGGATGATCACTTCCGGATTCACCAGCAGCCATCGCGCCAGCAGCACCTTCTGCTGATTCCCACCGCTGAGCGTACTGACCGCGGCTTCGGGGCCGGCGGCTTTCACGCGTAGCCTGCGAGTGATCCCGCCCGCTTGGTCCCGCGCGGCCCCACTACGCAAAAAACCAAACCGTTGCAACTTGTGAAGTATCGAGATGGTAACGTTCTCCTCCACCGTCATCTGCATCATCAAGCCCATGGTTTTCCGATCCTCGGGCAACAAACCGATGCCGCTCTCAATGGCATGTTCCGGCGATCGAGGCACGTAGGGGCGGCCCTGCAGCTGGATGGTTCCGGAGACGGTCGGGTCCAATCCGAACAGAGCCGATGCCAGCGAACTGCGGCCCGATCCCACCAACCCGGAAATTCCCAAGACCTCGCCAGCGCGCAGCTCGAAACTAATATGGGCAAGTTTGCGGCTCGATAGTCTTTCAACGTGCAACAAAATCTTGCCAGTACCCGAAGTGCGCTGGCGAATACCGGCCTCCAGTTCACGTCCCACCATCATGGCGATGATGCGGTGAGTATTGGTATCCGCGGTTGCCACGCTACCAACATTCGCGCCATCCCGCAGCACCGTGATGCGATCGGAAAGCCGGAAGATTTCGTCCATCTTGTGGGACACATAAAGGATCGCCACGCCTTTCTGCTTCAGCCGCGCGATCACACCGAAGAGCTTTTCCGCGTTGTCCGCCGATAGCGCACTGGTTGGCTCGTCCATGACGAGTAAGCGCGCGTTCATCCCTAACGCGCGAGCGATTAAGACCAGTTGCATTTGAGCGATCGAGAGCTCCGCTACCGGTGTTCTCAGCGGTACACGCAAGTCAATTTCCCGAAGCAGGGGCTCGCAGTATGACCGCATATCGCGTTGATTCAGCCAAGCCCCGCTTTCCGCGCCCAGGCAACCGACCGTCAAGTTATCAGCCACGCTCAGATGCGGAAACACGTCCAGCTCCTGGAAAATGATCCCGATACCCAGCCGCTGGGCTGCCACCGGATCGCGCAATGAAACCGGCTCGCCGTCGAACAACAGATCGCCGGCATCCGGCTTCACCACTCCCGCTATGATTTTTGCCAGCGTGCTCTTGCCTGCCCCGTTTTCACCCACCAGAGCATGTACCGTCCCCGCTTCCACCTGGAGGTCCACATTCCCCAGCGCTTGCGTTCCATCGAAATGTTTATCGATCCCGCGTGCCGACAGCAGCATCAGAAACTCAATTTGTCGTACATTTTGGCGGCATTCTCTTGGGTGATGATCTCGGAGGAAAGCACGTATGTCTTCTCGGGTTTGAAGCCCGGTTCACGCAGCATGCGGTTGCCGATTTCCATGGCCTTGTCCACCGCCAGCGGATAATAAAACGTCGCCGCGAGCACTCCGTCCATCACCTTCTTAATCCCTCCGGCTGGACCGCCCAAGCCATCTACTCCGACAAAGATCATCTGCTTCTCGCGGCCAAGTTCCTGCGCCGCCAGATACGCACCCACTGCCATGGGATCGTTGTGCCCGTACACCACATCGATTTCGGGCTGCGCGCGCAGGATTTCAAGCATGCGCTCGCGAGCTTTGCTCTGCAGCCAATCCGCAACCGCTTCGTGAACCACCTTTATGTCCGGATATTTGTCGAAGACTTCGTGCGCGCCGCCGTGACGATTAATCTGAGCTTCCACGCCCAGCAGTCCCTTCAGTTCCACGATCTTGCCGCGCGGCTTTCCATAGCGTATTTTTAGACGATCCACGATGAACTCGCCGGCCATTCTCCCGATGGCGCGATTGTCGCAAGCAATGTAGGTGGTGTAATTCGGCTCAACGATATCGCGCTCCAGGCAGATGGTACGAATACCGGCCGCCATGGCCTTGCCCATGACGGCGGTGAGCGGAGCGCGCTCGTTCGGCGCGACAATCAGCAGATCGGGCTTTTGCAGGATCAGTGTTTCGATTTGCGCAATCTGTTTGCTGGTATCCTGCTGGCCGTCGCTAATGCTCAGCCGGATGTCGGCGGAACGCGCGCAAATCCGGCTGAGCAGATCGTTCTGTGCCGCGCGATAGGGCTCGGCATTGTTGCACTGGCTGAACGCAACAAAATATTGCTTCCCGGCCTGGTTCCCGCTTCCGCAACCCGCCAGAGTAGCGGCCAGCAGTACCGGTGCGATTCCTGCGATAACCCGATGGATCATGTCTCCCTCCGCGCCAGCGGCGAAATTCGAATCTGTTGGATCCACACTGCCGCGACGATAATTGCCGCTTTTAACATCAGTTCGGTATTGCTGTCGACATTGTTGAGGCGCAGCATGTTGGT
>DATFZA010000291.1:0-4306 GCA_035314765.1 Bryobacteraceae bacterium | reverse complement strand
GAACTTGCTGCTCAGAGTACTCGAGCGGTACTCAGAGGAACTGAGATCAGGGTGCATGATCACGATCAAGCGACACAAGACGACTTGCCATTTGCTGTCAACAACCGAATAGTTTGGGGGTTGCCTTACTTGGGCTCCGTCAGGCCATAGAGTTTTGCGGCGTTGTCGTGCAGCACCATCTTGGCTAGTTCGATTGCGCGCGGGCGAGTGATTTCGCCGTCTTGCAACATTCCGGTGAGGGCCAGGCCGAGGGCTTCGCGGCCGGTGCGGTTGGTGATCCAGGCCATTTCGGCCCAATTCATGGCGTCGTTGTACGGATAGGCGTCGGTGCCGTAGAGGACTTTTTCGGGGACGTGCTCCAGCCACTCGCGCAGGGTGGCGGAAAGGCGGCGTGGATATTCACTGAAACTCTGCGCGGAGAAGTCGACGTAGACGTTGGGCTTTTCGAGCAGCGGCGTCACTTCCCGGGTGAATGGCCAACCGCCGTGGACCATCACAAATTTCACCTTGCGCAGAGCCGGGTCGTTGAACAGCGGTTCGAGCAATAGGGGTTGTGATCCAGCGACGTCGAAATAGCTGCCCGCGCCGCCGTAGACGTGAATGTGCACGGCCAGTCCCAGGCGGCCGCAGTCGTTGAGGATGTAGTGGAAGATGAAATCCTGCAGAGTCTTGTAATCGGCGTTGGACGGGGGTGTGCGCGCCGCGTAGATGCGGGCTGCGTCGGCCTTGGTTGGGTTGCTGAAGCTGAGCGGGCGAAGATACGCGGCTTCGAATTTAACGGCAACGGCGCCGGCCTGTTTCTGCGATTGGAGCGTGGCGGTGACGACTCGGCGCAGATAATCGTCGAGCGTGGCGGGCGGACGCGTCAGCCCGGCGGCGGTGAGATAACGGCGCAGCAGGCGGTCTTCCAGGGGAAATAACTGTTTGCGATCCGGCGTGGCAGCGGCCAGTTTGGCGTTGTTCAGAGGGTACATCAAGGCGTCGGCGAACGGCACCCAACGGAAATGGGGCGGTCCGATTCCGGGTCCCATGGCAACGCGATTGGCCAACATGATCTCGGTTCCCACTTTGTCCAGCACCCAGTCGGGATAGTTTACGCCTTGCTCGGTTTTGACCTGCGCCTTGCGGGTGGCGATGAGGTCGGGGTTGGCGGTGCCGAAGAGGGCTTGCCAGGCATCGGAGATTTCGGGATTATCGGGGCGGGAACGAACGGGATCGGAGGAGGGTTCGATGTTTTCGACCGGCAGCGCGTCGAAGTCGATGTCCTTCGGGTCGTTTCTCACGGGGTGCGCGTGGTTGTCGATGGCACGGATCTTGGCGATTTCAGTGGCGAGTTCGGGATCGATCTTTTCTTGGGCGAAGACCGCGAGGGAGAGCGAGCATAGCAGAAGCAGTTTCATTTCGATGGCTCCATGCCGAGATGCCAGCCCAGTCTGGCGGAGTCAAACCAGGAGATGTAGCCGCCGAACCAGCGTGAAACGCTTTCGGCGGTAATGCCGCCCTTAGCCAGCAGCACGAAGGCGCACGGCCCATCGCCGTACTCGCTCACGCGGCGGGAGAGCCAGGAGTCGGAGGTCAGCGGTTGAGCCAGTATGATTGGCGTGCCTTCAAAGTAAGCCAGATTTGCCTTCCATTCAGAGTCCTGCTGGCGCCGCGGTTCGGGAAGATCATAGGCGCGGCGATATTTGGCAACGGCAGCGTCAAGATCGTTCACGCCGAGGATGACTTTGCTGACGCCGCGATATTTCTCGGTGGAGAGTTTGCCAGTGGGATAAGCGCGATTTACGCGCGGCGTGATGTCGCGAATGAGAAACGGAAAGAAAGACCCGCGCGGGCCGGAACTTATATCGGCGGTCTCCCATTCGATTTTGACGCCATCGGGACGGGTGCGCCCGGCGCGCTCGGGCTCGCTCAGATCAAATCCGGCGGCTTTGAGGCGCGCGGCTTCTTGGCCCATATCGCCCGAAGCGCGTACAGCGAAGGCGCACGGACCGCCATTGTTTTTTAGGGCTTTGCTCCAAGGATGCGCATTGACGGCGGATGGGTCCGCTTTCGGCTGGACGGCGATCAATTCGAGGTAGGAACCATCGTGGAAACTGGCCAGTGCCATTTCGGTGGCGTGATTGTTGTGAGGCCCGCCATATTCGGTGTGGATGCCTTGCGCCTTGAGCGCGGCGCGCATGGCTTCGAGGTTCTGGCCGGCGACGGTGACGTGATCGATGGTCAACTCGGCCGCCGGCATCGAGCTAACCGCCAAGCAGACGGCCAACAATTTCGTCAATGGCTCGATCGGCGCGCGCCGCGATTTCGGCGCGGGTTTGATCCTGGATGGGATGAGGGACATAGACGGCGTCAAACTCCGGTCTGCCCAACGCGGCGGCCTGCGCACGGGCGGCTGTCATAAACTCCGTTGTGGCCACGGGCACGGAAGGCGTACCCTGGCTTTCCAGTTTCAGCGTATCGTGCAAACTGCACGTGGTGCAGGAACCTCAATCGGCCAGACCTTCGACGACGGCGTCCACGGACCGGATCTGCTCCAGAATGCCGGCGGGCGCTGGTTTGGCGAAAGTCGGCTTCATGACGCGCAGCACGGAGGCCACTTGATAGCGCTCTTTCAGTAACTGCTCCAGCCGGTCGAGGAAAAAGCTGCCGCCGGGTTTGCTGATGTCGAGCAGGGCGACGTTTTTGCCGGCGAGAGTCGATAGGCGCGGGGCGGGTTTGGCGTTTTCGGACTGGCGCTCGCCGCGCGGGTCAATTAAGGTGACGGGCATGGGATTCTCCGATCGGGTACGTGACCATTTGACTACCGCGCGGACCGGAAGACCAGCTTCCGATTACCGCGGAAAACTTACCGGCGGTTCCGCCGGCAACAACTAACTTGATTTGATCGGGCGAGCGGATCTTGCGATAACAGGGCTCGCCGTCGATCGTGGTTTCGGTGTAATTTGTCCGCATGCGGACTCCTTCGGACTCTTCGTCCGTGCAGCAGCGCAGCGGAACGCCGGTGTTCTCGAACAGAAAGTCGCGGACATTTTGTTTGGTCCAGCCGTCGCGATGAATGGTCTTGACATGCTCGGGGCAGAGGACAACGATCGCTTCGGCCATCATACAGGTCCGGTAGCTCCACACGGTCGAGAGCGGGTAGGTGATGGTTTTCAAGACGCCACGAGCGGTGCGGGCGGTGTGCTCGCTGACGCCGTGCGGAGCTTCGCCCGCGAAAAGCGTGACGGTGCTGTCGGCGGGCTGGAAGCCGTATTCGACATGCAATGGTTCCCAGGGATTCTCTTCTTCGTTTTCGGCGATGCAGTAAGAGAATTTGCCGGGGTTGCCGAGCGCGGACATATCGATGGCGTCGGGGCGCGCGCCGCCGAGATTCAAGAGGATCAGTTGGAGAGCGCGGCCCAGCGTGCTGTTGGCGCGACGGACATTGCTGAAGACATTTTGACGGAAATGGAAGCCGAGTTCGTGGCGCACCGGTCCGTTGACGATGATGAGGGGCGCGGCGAAATGTGTCGTGGCCTGCACGCCGTGAATGTTGAATCGCTCGTCACAGACGGCGCGAGTCAGGGGAAGGAGAACGCGCATCATCTCAGGTTCGCAGCCCGCCATCACGGCATTGGCGGCAATCTTCTCCATGGTCGCTTCCGCGTAATTCGGGGGAATGCGGGCGATGATTTCGCTGGGGTCGCGGTCTTGGAGCATGCGATGCACGCGCTCGGCGGTGGGCGGAATTACGGGCAGCGCATCGCCGAAAACCCGGAAGCAATATTCGTAGGCATCCTCGCCGTCGGCGAGGGTCAAGCGGGAAGCGGTTGGGCCGCGCGAGGAGTGAAGATCGAGCGCAGGGGCGGCTTGGTCCGCAGTGATGGTTTCCAGATGGCGGGATGAGCAACCCGGCTTGCTGGCGGGGTTGCCATCGAATGGACTAGCCACGCTGGGTTGCCCGAAGAGCGCGGCAATTTCGTTGAGCGCTTGTTTATCGAATCCAGGTTCGGTACGAACGACGGAATCGCGCTCATCTAAGACCAGGAGCGTGGGTACGGTAACCAAATCATAATGCCGTGAACGCTCGAAATCCGCGTCCCGTTCTAGCGGAAAGCGGATTTCGAGACTGTTGGCAAACTGCGTCGTGAGCGGCTCATCATCCTGCGAGACTCCGGTAACGGGCGCGCCTTTTTCGGCCAGCCGGTTAAGATACGGCGTGATGAGCCGGCAGGTCGGGCAATCAGTCTGGAGAAACGCGAGCAGGCGAAGCTTCAAGCTTCGATTCTAGCTCCAATGGCCCTCGACGAGAACCCAGCCCTCG
>DATFZA010000290.1:0-25311 GCA_035314765.1 Bryobacteraceae bacterium | reverse complement strand
GGTTGCGGGAAACTGTTGCGAGTGGTTGAGCCGGCCGTGTCCGCGACTGTAACGCCCCCACAGCCAAGGTAACTGCAGGAGACTGCGAGCACCGTCTTCGGCGCAGCATATTCTGATCGAAGGGCCAAATCCGTTTGGGCTAGAATCGAGGAAGTTCCGCCTTCCGGAAACTTGGCTCAGGCAAACGGGTTAGAGAGATCGAGGGTGCATACGATTAAATTTTCCGTCGCTTTGTTTCTGTGCGCCTCGGCTGGAGCGCAGACCTGGGATACTTCCGGCAATGGGCTGCTGCAAGGCAATTACTACTTTCGCGAGGTCGTTTGGATTGTCGGCGACGCAACTGGAGACCTGACCCGGGCCGTTTCCCTCTATGGCAATATCAGCTTTGACGGAAACGGAAACTACACCCTCAGCAATTCCCAGATCTTTGATAGCAGCACCGGCCAGGGCTCGCTTACCGGAACCGGCACGTACACCATCTCAGCCAGCGGCTACGGGTCACTCAGCGGCCTGGTTTCGGGCGCCGGCCCGGTCTACGGACTGGTTTCCAATGGTATTTTTGTCGCCAGCAGCACGGAGAACGGCTACAACGATCTGTTCATTGCTGCCAAGGTGGCGTCTCCTGCGCCTGCCAACTCATCTTTCCAGGGCGCTTATACGATGATGGACATCGATCTTTCGGCCGGCGTTCCCACCGGCACGTTCGATGCCCAGTTCCAGTTGAATCCGGATGGAAACGGGAATATTGGCGCGGTGAATATTGGCGCACATCTTTGTCCGAATGGATGCGGCGTGCTGACCCAAACCAATAACGGCGTAAAGTACTTCTTTAGCAACGGCGCCGCCAATGTCAATTTTCAGGGGAATGCGAACAGCAGCCTGATTTATGGCCAGAAATATCTTTATTTTTCGCCGGATGGCAACTTCGTTTTTGGCGGCGACCCGCTCGCGTGGGACATGTTTGTGGGTGTCCGCTCGACAAGCACCGCGCCGAGCTTTGGCGGACTGTACTACCAGGCTGGGGCGTATCAGGACGACTCGACGTTGGCGGCCGGCGGCGCCGGAGATCTGAACACCTATTATGGTTCCCTGAAGGTCAATAGCGGCGCGATTCTGGCCCATGAACGCCTGTTGTCCGTTTTCAGCAATAACCCAGTCGATTACACCTATTACGACACGTACTCTTTGAATTCTAACGGCGCCTACGACGATAGCAACTATCATTATGTATTCGGCTCGGGCGGAGCGATTCGCATCGGCGTCGGAACGAGTTCTTTGTTGGGTATCAATGTCGCCCTCCAGGCGCCGGGATTTCCCGCGACTGGCAGTGTTTATATCAATCCAACCGGTGTGGTCAATGCGGCCAGTTCCGCGCCGTTCACCTCGGGGCTCGCTCCGGGCGAATTCATTTCTATCTACGGAATCAACCTGGCGCCTTCCACCCAATCCGATTCCACTTTTCCTAGACAAGTGGACGGGGTTCAAGTGCTGATCAACAACAATCCGGCGCCCGTCTACGTCGTCAGCCCCAATCAGGTTTCCGCGCTGGTTCCTTTTGTTACGGGAAGTTCGGTCGCGTCGATCCAGGTGGTGAACAACGGCGTGGCATCAAACACGGTCACGGAATATCTCAACCTGACAGCGGCCGGTGCGTTTACCGTTCCGCCAGGCGGTATTGGCTACGCAGCGGCGCTGCACGCCGACAGTTCTCTGGTGTCGCCTTCGAGTCCAGCGCAAGTTGGAGAGACCATCGCGGTCTATGTGTCTGGAATGGGGGCTGTGAATCCGACGATTGCCGATGGCACGCCCGGGCCAACCAGTCCGCTGAGCATGACGGCAAACACGTTCACCGTGCTCATTGGCGGAATCAATGCGCCCGTGAGCTACGCCGGCCTGGCCCCTCAGTTGATCGGCCTGTATCAAATCAATGTACAGGTGCCTTCGGGCCTGACCAACGGAGACAACTACCTCGACATCGCGGGACCGGACTACTATTCGTCACAAGCGTTGGTTACCATCGGAACGCGAACCGCTGCCGATGCGGCGCAGGCACATAGGGGTTCTCCGAAGCTGGCGCGCGGCCTCGCTCCCCGGCAAGCGCCCGCGCGCCGTCAGTGACCGGTCACAGCGGCCGGGGCAGGCCTGTGCGAAAACTTCCTACGAATATCGGGCCAAAACTCGGGCAGCAGGTTACCCAGCGCTGCGCCGCCCAGGCTCGAAATGAGCCGCATAGCAGACTCGCCGGCGGTCACGCTCGGCGGAGGATAATAGGCGTTCGACAGCGCGATTCCCATACTGGTTCCCACCAGGCTCGACCAGTTCACCGAGGGACCACCGGAATCCATGCGGGTGACAAACGGGCGGCTGAGCGCATAGCCCACGCGCGTCAAAACGCGGCTGCCTGGACCCTTGCGGAAATAGCGAGGATCTTGGTGCAGCCATGTCGCCAGCAGGGCGTCGGAGAATAAATTCTGGCTGGTCTCATCGGCTAGAGCAGCTCCGAACCGTTGGCTGAATGCGCTCGCCCCATGGCTCCCGTATTTTGGATCGCCATTGTGCGCTTGTGAGATCGACGCGCCCAAGCCAGCAGCGACGATGGTAAACGGATCTGAGCTTTCGCGCGCGGCTAACGTCCACTTCTGTAGCGGAGTTAGGGGCGGAGTAGCGGGAGTGGGATCGTTCACCGTCTGGTAGTTGGGAATCACTCCCAGAATCCGCTCGCTATCGTCGTCGGAGGCGCTGGTGCTGGACGCGCTGCCGCCGGAGGCGCTGGTGTGAGACGCGCTGCCGTTATTGCCGTTATTGGCAGGCTGAGCGTTCAGACTAGCCGCGAGCAACAAGGCGAGCCACGGAAATGGAGTACGCGTCCACAACATACCTTTGGCGCGCCACTTGCCGTATGTGTTACGAACTTTACAAAACCTTGCGTTGGGCGGCATTCCTTGAGGGGATGAAATATCCTATTGAAGCATCCTAAATTGTGCCTGCCGGATGGTTTACCCGTCGGCCTGGAGGCCAAGCGCTCAGGGGACAATGCTGCGATCTTTGAAGAGAACGATTTCGAACACTAGCCCGCAATGTCCCCGTCCGCGTGGCTCGGGCTGAACCTTTATCTACCGCCGATCCCCTCACAGGGTCGCGACTTTGCGTTGCACGGTAAGGAAGTAGATGCCCAACAGGCTGAGCAGCACTCCGTTGGTGGCCAGCACCACGGGGGCGGTGAATTCTTTCACCAGTGCTCCGGCAATCAAGCTTCCAAACGGCATACCGCCGCGAAACGCAACGTTATAAACGCTCATCACACGGCCGCGCATTTGGTCCGTGGTGATGGCCTGCACCAGCGAGCTGATGGTAGCGAACACTCCCAACAGCAAGGAGCCGGCGAAGAACAAGAATACGCAGCTCAAGAAAATGTTGCGGGACAGAGAAAATCCCGAGATCATCGCTCCCAGCACCACCAGCATCAGCAGCGCCGTCTGCCCCTGCTTCTTGAATTTGCCCAGCCCCGCCACCACCAGCGCGCCCATAATGGAGCCAGCTCCCGAGCAAACCAGGAACCTGCTGAACACGCCCGGCCCGCCATGAAAGACTTCCTTGGCAAACACTGGAAGAAAGGTAAGCAACGGGAACGCCAGCAGGGTCATCGAAAACGCCAGAAAGATCAACCCCTCCATGGCGGGCTGTTGGCGAACGAAGTTAAAGCCTTGCTTCATGCTCACCAGCATGGACTCGGAACTTTTTGTCGGGGTGAAGTGCGGATGGATGATCAGCAGCGAGATGATGACTGCCACGAAGGACAACCCATTGAGCCCGAAGCACCAGGCAGCGCCGAGATAAGTGAGCGCCAAACCGCCCAAAGTAGGGCCGATGACGCGCGCCAGATTGAATTGGATGGAGTTGAGCGCGATCGCGTTGGGCAGGTCCACGGGCTTGACGAGCGACGGAATGAGAGCTTGGTAGGCCGGCCCGCCGAAGGACTGCGCCGTGCCGACAACAAACGAAAGAATCAAAATATGCCAGAACTGCACCACTCCGGTGGCGACCAGCAGAGTCAAAAAAAACGCGCAAAAGGTTTGCACGTATTGCGAGCCTAGCAGCAGTTTCTGCCGCTGTGTTCGATCGGCGAATACGCCGCCCAGCAACGAAAACAAGACAATAGGAATGGTGCCGAGAAATGCGTCCAGCCCCAGCATGAAAGCCGATTTGGAGAGTTGCAAGACCAGCCAGCTTTGCGCCAGCTGCTGCATGGCCGTGCCAACACTCGAGGTGCATGCCCCGATCCACATGACCCGGAAGTCGCGGTATTGGAAGCATTTAAAAACGCGTTCCAGCAGCGCTGGCTTGGGGTCAGGGGAGGGGGTTTTCGCGCTCGATGAGATGGAGGATGTTGCCATCGGTGTCCGCAAAGAATACTAGCCGGTTCCCCTGGTTGGAAAAAGGTTCCTTGAGAATCTCGACTCCTTGCTCCTTTAGTTGCCGGTATGCGGCATCGAAATCAGCGACAGCGATGGCCAGATGGCGGATGCCCGGGATCTTCATCCCGTTGGGCGGCGTATCGCCCTCTGACGGGATAATTTCGAGCATGGTCCCGTTGGCCGCCCTTACAAAATAGTTTCCGTCGTACTCATAGTTGATGCGAAAGTTGAGATGTTGGACGTACCAATCGGCTAAACGTCTCGGATTGGGCGATGCGATGGCAGTGTGCTCCAGACCTTGAAACATGTCAGCGCTCATTCTCTCAAGCTACTTGGCCGCCTGGCGGGCTGCTTCGAGAGCGGCGTCATAGTTAGGATGATCGGCAACTTCCGGTACGTACTCCACGTAGCGCAGGGTGTTGTCTTTGTCCACCACGAACAAGGCGCGGCTCTCAATGCGCAGTTCCTTGATCAGGGTGCCATATTGCTCGCCAAACGAGCCGGTCTTGTGGTCGGACAACATCTTTATGCGATCGACGCCGTATGCGCCGCACCAGCGTTTTTGCGCGAACGGCAGATCCATGCTCACGGAAAACACATCCACACCCGGGAGCTTCGATACTTCTTCGTTGAAGCGCTTGGTTTGCGCGTCGCAGACAGGAGTGTCGAGCGACGGGATCACGCTGAAGATGCGGACACTATGGCCGGTTTTCTCCAGGTTAACGGGTTGCAGAGAGTCATTCACGGCATCGAAGTCGGGAGCGGTCTGGCCCGATTTCAATTCCGGACCCACCAGCGTCATTTTGTTGCCGCGAAGCGTAACGGCGCCGGAGCGTTCTAGCAAATTGTCCTCTTTGGTCATGCAGCGATCATTGTAGCAACTCAATTAATCCCGCAATCAGTGTTTTGGGTAGATCCTCACTGACGTTCGGGGCCAACGCAGGCCAATCGGTTGCTAATCGGCGGAGGGTTTACCGCTCTGACGGGTCGTGACGCGCAACGTTACGCTTTGCAACTACGGGCATGCAGACAGGGTTGGATATGATGAATCAACATGCGCGGGCTTCTGATTGCTGCGATCCTATTAGTCATGGCCGAACAACCGGAACTGACTGAGGCTCAAAGCTCCTGGGTGACCGACCGCCAGTTGGCCTCGATCTTGCGCGAATCCGGCGCAAAACACGAGACTGAGCGAGCGGTGATCTGGTATGAATCCGGCGCACTCTCCGACGAGGAGATGACCGAGTTTACAAGGCAGGTCGACGCCGGGATTCTGCACATTGAAAGTTACTTGAAACTACCACCGCGCACCGCGCAAGTGCGCTATTACATCAGCAATCAAGTGGAGATCTCACACAGCATCGGCGGTTCAGTGTTTCTTCCTTTGCCCCGGGTGGCGAACCACACCGCGCCCTATTTGCACGAAACCACGCACGTTCTCGCGCCGTGCCGCGACTGCCCGATGTGGTTCAGCGAAGGGTTGGCTTCGTATGTGCAGAGTTATGTCAGCGAGCACCTGGGCGGGTATGACGGCGTGATCTTCGCCCGCCACGGCAACCGCAACATCGATCGTGACGCCGCGCACTGGCTGGCGGAGAGCCGGGGCCAAGCGGTGCTGCCGTTCATCGGCCAGTATGAAGAACCGCCGCACATCGCCTACGATCGTTCCAATGTCGCCGCGCCTTACTACATCTTTTCGCAGTCTTTGATCAAGTACATCATCGAAGAGGCGGGAGTTTCTTCGCTCGCGACCGTGTTTCCTTCGGCCGACTTTGAAGAAGCCATTTATTGGGGCACGGGTAAGTCCACAGCCGATTGGAAGCAGGAATGGCTGGGGACGCTAGCGCCGCACGGCTAAGCAGCGCAGGTCAATAGTGACGCCGGGGCGACAAGTGACGCTGGGGCGACAGGTGACGCACCAGACCAGCCCGTAATTTCGTGCCCCGTAATTTCGTGCAATGTTAAACTTATGGTGATGGGTGTCTCGGCCGGTCTGAAGCGCTTCATCTTTTGGGACTACCCGCGGGCTGGGTGGCAGTACGATGTCATGGTCGGCCTGATTGTGGCTTTCATCTTTCTCACTCCTCGAGAATGGTTCCGCGATCAGCCAAAAGCGAGTAGTATCGTGATGCTGCCCTCGGACAAAGGCGCAAATGTGTTCTGGATGGAACCGGACCAACTTTCCGGCACATCGGAGGCCGACAGGACCCGGAAGGCTGCGGGCTTGTTGAAGGCGCGGACCGGAAAGAACGCCAACGTTCTCCGCCTGGAGCCCATTTTCGATTCCGAGCGCGATATTCGTGGGTACATGGCGTACACCACGCCCTAGGGCAATTTTCGACAACGAATGAAGGTATTGTTTCTCCTTGCCGGGCCGGTTGTGCTTGGCGGCTTGATGAGTGCGGGCGCGCCCGATCCGGCGCAGGTACTGGCTCGCGTGGACAAGGCCGCCGAAAAATTTCAGGCCATGAGCGCCAAGGTTACGTTGGTGACGCATACCGACGTCATCAATGAAAACGCGACCGAATCGGGCTTAATCTTCATCAAGAAAGAAGGGAAGTCCCGAGTGCAAGCCCTGATCGATTTTCAAGATCCTCCTACGGCGCGCCGCACGCTGAGTCTGGCCGGACGGACTGCCCAAATTTACTTCCCCAAGATCAAGTCCGTGCAAATCTACGACCTCGGAAAATACCGTGATGTCGCGGAACAGTTTGTCACGCTTGGATTTGGCACGTCTGGCAGAGAACTTGCGGAAGGATACACCGTGACCGTGCTGGGGCAAGAGACGCTTGCGGGAAAAGAAGTAGTCCGACTGGGGCTGGCGCCGAAGTCTGACGAAATAAAGAGATTTGTGAGCAAACTGGAACTGTGGATACCCGAGAGCGGGGACGCCTACCCAATACAGGAGAAATATTACTCCCCGTCGAACGATTATCACCTGGCGACATACAGCGACGTGAAGATCAACCCGCCGTTGAGAGGCGATGCGTTGAAACTCAAGTTACCGCCCGGGGTTAAGGTGGACAAGAAGTAATGGCCGCTAATAACAATCCTGACGGACGTCTGACGTTTCTCGATTGGACGCGGGGCTTCGTCGTGGTGACCATGCTCAACGGCCACGTGTTCCATTCCTTCACGCAGCCGGCGTTACGCAACGACGGACCGTACACGCTTTCGCAGTTCATCGGCGGGGAAGGTCCGGCGGTCTTTCTGCTGCTGACGGGAATCACGCTGGCATTTTTGTTACATGGACGAGAGCGCAAGGGACTGGGCGCCTGGGATCGCTGGAAAGCCGCGCTGCGGCGATCCGGTTATCTTTGGCTGCTGGCTCTTGCGTTTCGGGTGCAGCTCTGGGCCTTCGGTTTTGGGCAAAGTTCTTGGAAAGATCTCTTCAAGGTGGACGTGCTGAATTGCATGGGTTTCGGCATCGCGGTGATGTCGATCATGGCGGTATTCAGCACGGCGGAACGGGCGCGACTCTGCGCCGTTCTGGGCGTGCTGATCGCTGGCGCGGCCCCGGTGGTTTCATCAATGAACTGGACCTGGCTGCCGCCCGAGGTCTACAATTATTTTGTTCCCAACCTCAACTACTTCGGTTTTTTCCCTTGGGCGGCTTTCATCGCGTTTGGAATCAGTTTCGGCAGCATACTGCGGTTGACGCCTCCCGACCAGATGAACCGGCTGATGCAATGGAGCGCTCTGGGCGGTCTGGCGATTGTCTTTGCCGCGCAGTTCTTTTCCAACCTGCCTAACTCCATTTATCCCAGCGCTGATTTCTGGCTGAATAGCCCGGGTCTCACGTTCATCAAAGCGGGCGTATTTCTGCTCATGGTGAGTTTTGCCTATCTGTGGTGCGAGTATGCGGTGGGCTCGTCATTCAGTTGGGTCCGACAGCTTGGGACTACGTCGCTGATCGTGTACTGGGTGCACATTGAACTGGTATACGGCCGCTGGTTCGGCTCCTGGAAAGAGAGCTTGAACAATTGGCAGTGCGCGCTCTTTGTAGCGATACTCATTCCCGCCATGCTGTTGCTGTCGCTCGCGCGCACCAAGCTGCGGGGTGTGCGCTGGTCGGATTGGTTCGCTCCGTACGCTGGACTGAACAACGCGCGCCGGGTGTCGGGCGATTGAGCGGGCGGTTCTGTTGTTGGTTCTTAAGAGCTGCAGCGTGCATGATTCTTCGAAAAAGTTGGCGATCAGACTCGATTCGGACACCCGTCTAGCCCCGAACGTAAGTGAGGGGATCGGCGCTGTTTCCTTCAGCGAGTGAGGGGACTCCGCCATCCCCTCACTAACGTTCGGGGCTAGGCAATCGAACGGAGTCAAACCAAAATGTTTGCGTTCTGTTTTGGGCGTACAATAGAGATGCGGTGATACTTCGGTCCGGCAGTCGGCTCGCTCTCCTTGCGCTGTTGCCCCTATTTTCAAGGGGCGGCTCGCAATATTTCACACCCAGGCACCAGATCTCGGGCATCGGCCTGGCTCGCCATGAAATGTCCGCCACGGCGCTGGCTGTTCGCACGGACAACATGATCCAGGCGCAGACCTTCGCCATTTTGCGCGATCCGCAGGCGCTGGCGGGCGCCCAGCGCATTACCGAGATGCATCCGTTATTTGAAAAGGCGGCAACGGCAGCGGGCATTCCCACTTCGCTGCTCTCCGCCATCGCGTACCTCGAAAGTTGGGGCGATCCCAATGCGCTAAGCCCGGCAGGCTGCAAGGGCATCATGCAGTTTGCCCAGTCTACGGCGCGGGAGGCCGGCCTGCAGATCGTTTATGCCACCCAGTACAGAGTAACAACCACGCGGCAGGCCGCAAAAAACAAGCAGGGAAAAACTGTTTATCGCGACGTCAAGCTGCGAACTCCGTACTTGGTGAGGGTTCGGGACGACAGACTGGTTCCGCAACTGGCGGTGCCCGCAACGGCCAACTATTTGCGGCGCCTGCGCGACGCCTTCGGCAGTCTGGATTGGGCCGTGTTCGCTTACCACTGCGGCGAGGGATGCGTTACTGAAATGCAGGCGCTGACACGGGCGGCTCTGGGCGAATCGAAAAGCGATCTGCCAACCGTGCCGCAGATGTTTTTCACCGCCTCTCCAGCCCGCCATCGCGAACTCTACGACGCCATACAGCGCCACATGTTGCGGGATTTTTCTCCCACCTACTGGTTTCGCATCAAGCGGGCCGAGCAGTTGTTGACGCTCTACCAGGAAGAGCCGGATGAGTTCCGCGCTTTGCGCGCCGAATACCGCAATCCCTACGATCCCGACAAGCGGGTGAACGACCGGCTCACCCTATGGTTAAGGGCGGAGGATGCGGTTTACCGCAGCGGCGAGGATTTGCGCAGCGCCCAGGGCAAGACTTTGGCGGCCGTGCCGAACGATCCGCGATTCTTTGGCTTTTCGCTGGCGCGGCTGAAGATAGACGGAGTGAATCGCGATCTGTATCTGCAAGCATCCCCGCCCGCGTTGGGAACGCTGAGCTATGTCGCGTTCGAGACGCGCCGGCTATTTGACGCGATGAAGACCCAGGGAGAGAAGTGGGCGCCGATTGAAGTGGTCGAATTGGTGAGCACCAAAGACCGCCCGCGCGAGGGCGGCGGCGATGGCGGCCCGCGCGCGCCGGAGATTCCGGAGCACGAAACCGGCCAGGTATTTGACCTCGACATCGCCGGCTTGCCGCGGGCCGAGCGCGAAGCGTTGACTTTCATATTGAACGAACTGGCGTGGGACGGCTACCTGGGCTACGTCGAGCTTTCCGGAACGTCGCTGCACATTGGCTGTGCGCCATCGGCGCGGGAGTTTTTCACCGAAGTGTTTCAGGAGACCGCGGCTAGTGAGTGACGGCTCTAGGTTTCTGGCGGGTGTCCGCTAATAACGTCGCCGCGCATTGGCTGTGCGGAATCGGCGCGACCTCACCGATTCGAGTTTGGTTAGTCGAAGCGGGAGGCGGGTTGATAACCCGCCGCCGGTTGATAACCGGCCCCACAAGCTGAGTTCTGAGAAGCGCGCGCTAAACTAAAGCTGAGCTTCGCTTGATGACGCGCCGCTTATTTCTGACGGCGGTTGCTGCAACTGGCTACGGCGCCGATCTTAGTCCGGTTTACCCTTCCGAGTGGCGGCGTTACGCCGACCCCGCGACCGAGTTTGAGGTCCTGCGTTTAACCGATCCCTCGCGGGAAAGCTATCTGTCGCGGCCCTATAATCGCACCATCAGCCGGCGGGGAGGTTTTCTCCTCTACACCACCGATCGCGGCAACGGTTTGGCGCTGCTGCGCATGGATTTGAAGAGCGGGCAATCGCATGAGATCGCGCGGGACGAAGCGATCGTGCCGGGTTCGCCGGCTCTTTCCCAGGACGAAAAGAGCTGCTTTTATGTCGCGAAGGGCGGAGTTTTTTCGGCCAATTTAAATAACGGTAAGTCGCGCCGCGCATATTCCATACCGGAAGGATTTGTGGCGGGCGATGGCTTTTCGGTGAGCGAAGACGCTCTAAACGCTTTTCTAATTGAGCGCAGTCCGGCGGGCCGGCATCGGCTGATGGTTATTTCTCTGCGTGGCGGTCCGGCTGTAGCGGCGGCCGAATCCCAGGAGCCGATTTCCGATCCAGCGCCACGGCCTCACAGAACCGGAGTGCTGTATCGCCGCGGGCAGGAGATCTGGCTGGTCAACTATGACGGGACCCAAAACCGGCGCTTGCGGGTGGCTTCCGGCGGTACGGGCCCGGCGCTGTGGTCGCCGGATGCGCGGCAGGTCGTGTACCTGAACTATCCCGAGGACCGCACGCAACTAAACAGCGTTCGCGAGATGACGCCGGATACCAACGAGGACCGGATGGTCGCGGCGACTACCCAATTTGTGGGGTTTGGCCTCAATGGGGATGGCAGTGTCATCGCGGGCGCCAGCGGCAGCAAGGCCTCGCCTTACGTTTTGCTGTTGCTGCGCTCAGTGAGGCGGGAATTGACTTTGTGCGAGCACCACTCAAGCGACGCGACGCGGGTGTGCCCGGTGTTTGCGCCAGACAGCCGCCGGCTTTACTTTCAAAGTGACCGCCACGGCAAGCTGGCGATTTACTCGATCAACGTCGAGAAACTGGTAGCGGCAACGGAAGTCGAGTGAGCTTCGGCCACCGGCTAAAGAGGTGGCCTGGAGTTTACATCATTTGCAGCCCACTTTGCTTTCGCGCTTTGGCTGTCTAGCCCCGAACGTGAGAAGGTGTGAAAAAATCGACTTCCGGTCCGTTTTGCACAGGGCGAGTGGTACAAAACATTGTGTGGCAAAAATGCTTTGATCGATTTTTTCACACCTCCTGAGTGAGGGGTTTGCGCCAATCCCCTCACTAACGTTCGGGGTTAGACGCCCAGACGGGCAACAGAGGATGGCAATGCCATGTTGGAAACTCCATGTCCGGAGAAGACGGAAGTCCGTGCGATTCACGCCACTAGGTAGAAAAGCTCTCAGCGGAAACGGGCTTCAGACGGTCCTCTGTGTTGCTTTCCAAGTGCCGTGCGAGCGCGGCCAGGGCGCCACCGCCGGCTTCTTCCGGAAGGCGCGGCAGCGCACGGAGCAGCGCCTGGGTATAGGGATGAACCGGCCTGGCGAAGACCTGCTCCGTTTTTCCGCACTCGACCAGAACGCCATTCTGGAGAATCGCCACCCGATGGCAGAGGCTCGCCAGCGATAACAGATCGTGTGAAATGAATAGCAGCGACATGCCCAGAGTCTGGCTCAAATCGCGAAATAACCGCAGGATTTCGCACTGCGTGATCGCATCGAGCGCGCTGGTGGCTTCATCCGCGATCAGCAATTTCGGGCGATGCAGAATGGCCATGGCGATCAGCGCCCGCTGGGCTTGACCGACGCTCAACTCGCGCGGGTAGCGGGCGAGCAATTCTTCGCCATTGGGCAGGCTCACCAACCCGAAGGCGTCGAGCGCATGTTCGCGCCAGTGCTTGGGCTGATCGCTATGAGCGCGCCAAGCTTCGGCCATGGCAGTGCCCAGCTTCAGAGCCGGATTCAGCGACAGCAGCGGGCTTTGCAGCACCAGTCCGATCTCGCGTCCGCGCACTTTGCGCCAGTCTTTCTTCGGCAGTTCGAGCAGATTGCGCCCATCGAATGAGATCTCGCCGCGCGAGACGCCATTCTTGTAGCCGAGCAGGCCGAGAATGGCGAGAGCCACGGTGCTTTTTCCCGATCCGCTTTCGCCGGCCAAGCCGACAATTTCGCCGGGCGCGACTTCAAAAGCGACCTCGCGGAGCACCCCGGGCTTGGCGGGATAGTCGGCCGAGATTCGGACACGCAGCAAGGGCTCCATCTAGTTTTGTGCGGCCGCGACCAATGCGCCCGAAAAGTACAGCCGGTCCGCGTTCCAATACAGCTGCGGACGGAGCGCTGCGGGCGAGACGTTCTTCAGATTGAGGGAGAATGCGCCCAGGGAATTCGGATTAACCAGGAAAATCATGGGCGCCTGATCGACGACGATCTGCTGAACTTCGTCGAAATAGACTTTGCGCTTGCCGCGGTCGAGCGTCTCGGTTTGAGCGACGATCAGCTTGTCGACCCGCGCCTCCCACTCGGTTTCCGGACTCTTTTGATTCGGGTTCCATTGGTGAACGTCGGCTGAACTGAGCCAGACGTCTTTCTGCCCATTCGGATCGAGATCGACGTTGGTGATCGACATCAAAGCGCCCTCATAGTTGAAGCTGCGGCTGAAGCGCTCAAGTATGGACGAATAGTCGAGCGGCACGGCGTTGACGTGAATTCCGATCTGCGCCAGGTCCTGTTGAATCAGGGACAGCATGCGTTCATGGGTTTTGCTGCCGGCATTCGTAATTAATGAGAATTCGACGCGGTTGCCCTCGCGGTCGACCAGATTGCCTCCCGTCCGGTGGAAACCGTCTTTTTCGAGGCGCTGGAGCGCCTCCGCAGGGGAATGCGGATCCGGCTTGAGCGCGGCATTGTGCCAAAAGTGGTTGGACGCCGAGACGGGCCCGGAAGCGGGTTGAGCATGCCCGCGGAACACGATGCGGCAGAGGTCCTCGCGGTTGATGGCCTCCGAGATGGCGCGGCGGAACGCGGTGGAGCGGAACCAGTGCAGTTTATAGGCAGGCAGCGGAGCCTTGGCTACCTGGTTGAAGACGATAATCTCCCAATCGAGCGACGGGCCGGCATCAACCACGGCCCGGGGCATTTCGGCGGCGAGCCGCTCATACGCCTCTCCGTCCAGATGTTCGACCAGATCGAGTTCGCCTCTGCGAAACCGTATGACTTCGAGGTCGCGATTCTGCTGGATGTCGAGCCGGATGGAATGCAGATAGGGCATTCTGTGCCCTTTGGAATCCGTCTTCCAGTAGTACGGATTGGCTTCCAACGAGACATAAGACCCAGGTTTGTATTCATGCAGCAGAAACGGCCCCATCACCGCGGCCAGCTTTTGGGGCGAGTGCGCCGACTGGATTGCGACTTGATCGAATTGGTCGGCCAACGCGGATACGGGGGCAGGGAAGCGGATGGTCACCGAGCCGGCGCCGCTGCAGGCCACATCGACCTGCCCGGGAACCGTGCGAAACGAATCCGCGACAGTTGAGTGCAGCGACGGGTCCATCATGCGTTTGATGGTGAAGGCGACATCGTCACAGGAGAACGGTGTGCCGTCTGAAAACTTCAGGTTGGGCCGCAATTGAAAATCGATGCGCCGGCCTTGTTCGGCGATCTGCCAGCGGGTGGCCAGTTCGCCTTCCAACTCCTGAGTGAGCCGGTTGCGGCGGATCAGATAGCCGCCGGTCAGATAGCGGATCACGCCGGATGGCTCGTCTTCGACCAACAGTGGGTCGAAGGTTTTCGGATCGGCGCGCAGGCAGAAACGCAGGGTGCCTCCGTCGGCGGCCAGAAGCGCATCCACGAACAAAGTTAGTGTAAGAGCCAGAATTGCCGGCAGGCGGGTTAGCATGATAGCGCTTTCTCCCTACTTACCAGCAGGTGCAGGCAACCGGCCAGGATGACCAGCACGGCTACCGGCGCGAAGACCACCGGGTTCTGCGAAAGCGCATCGTAGTTCGCCAGTTCCCGCAACAGACTTCCCAGAGAGGCCAAGGGTTCAGAGACGCCCAGCCCCAGCAGGCCCAGATTGGCCTCACTGAGCACGTAAACGGGAACGGCAATCCAGAACTGGGCCAGCAGAATCGGAAACAGATTGGGGACCAGCATCCGCCAAAACAACCTCCAGCCGCTAACGCCGCAGGCCCGCGCATGCAACACATAGTCGGAATTGGCGGCGGTGCGCGCGGCCGCGCGCACCAGGCGTCCCGGATTGGCCCAGCCCAGGCATCCCAGCAGCAGGAACGTCAACAATACGGAAGCCATGGGGGACGTATTGAGCGGCAGCAACGCGCGTACGGCCAGTAGCAAGAGCAGCCATGGCAGCGATAAGAACAGGTCGGCGACGGTGACCACGATGCGGTCTATTCGTCCTCCGCGATAGCCCGCGATTCCCCCGATCGCGGCGGCGAGCAAGGTGGAGAGTAGAGCGGCCGCCGGCGCCAGCAGGATCGACACGCGCGTACCTTCGATCAGACGGGCCAGCCGGTCGCGGCCCAGGTCGTCGGTGCCCAAAGGAAATTTCGCGGAAGGACTCACGGCGATAGCCTCCCGATTCTGCGCGGAGGCGGAGTCTCCGCGTGCGCCCAACAGCGACAGGAGGGCCAGAAGCAGGAAAACACCGGCGGCGGCTTTTTGTAGTTTAGTCATGGCCGCCCCCGACGTCGCTCACTCGTTCTGGCAAAGGACAGCGCCAGGTCGGCCACGCTGGTGGCCGTTACCGTCATCACCGTGATCAGCAGCGTCACGCCCGTCAGCAGCGGCAGATCGCGAGCGAGCGCCGCCTTCCAAGCCATCTGGCCAATGCCCGGAGCATCGCAGATCACCTCAATCGGGACGGCGGCTCCGAAGGCGACACTCACCGCAACGGCGGCTAGCGCAAACAACTCCGGCGTGGCTGGCCACAGAACATGCGCGGCCAGAATGCGGGGTTCCGACTGCCCGCCGGCCCGTGCCGCGAATACGTGTCCGGTTCCGTAGGCTTTGCCGAGAATGTTGCCGGCATAACGGTAAATATGAGGGAATACGGCCAGGGCGATGGCCCAGGAAACCGGCGCCCGCAGCCAGAAGCACCCGAGCGCGATCAGTCCCGCCGGAATCGAAAGGCTTAAGCCAGCCAGTGCCGAAGCGGCGAGATCTAACAGCCGCCAGCCGGCATAGGCATTGGCGATGGCCAAGACCAACCCGGCGAGCAGTCCCACCGTTACTCCGAAAGCCAGGGAGCGGGTGGTCTCCGGCAGCCGTTCCCGCAGAAGGCCAGTCACAGGCCGATTGAAACTGCGCGAAATTCCCAGGTCTAACGAGAGTGCTGCCTTCAGATAGTGAGCGTAGTAGATCAGCACGTTGCGTTCGGACTCATATTCGGCGCGCGCCGCCTGGCGGCTCTCACTCGAAAGATGAGGGTCCAACTCGCGCTCATCGAGCCCCCAGCCGGGACTAAAGCGGAGCAGCGTCGCTCCCAGGAATCCACCCAGCAAGATGGTGAGCAATGCACGGCGTACTTGTTGCAGCAGCACTTGCATGTAAGCGTTATATCGACCAGCAGTCCCCTTTCTTTACCGCCCTTTCTTTATTGCTCCAGGTCGCCGCACCCGCGTTCGGTGGCCGTCAGTAGAGCGCCGACGCCGAGAGAGAATCGAAAGCAAACCCCCGCGGCGATACATCCTGCTTGTCGCGGTGCTTGGCAATGTACATGCGCCGGTCGGCCTCGCTCAGCAGTTGCTCGGCGTCGCTGCCGTCTTCCGGGTACATGGCATGGCCGATGCTGACTCCCAGCGTTGCGTTTTCATTGATCTCCTGGCCTGCATCCGCCGTAATCGCTCGCAGCCGGAGCGAAGTAGTATGGACCTGGTCCAGACCGATTCCAGGCAGAATCAGCACGAACTCGTCGCCGCCCATACGGGCGACATAATCGTATTCCCGGCAAGAATCTTTCAGCTTCCGAGCCACCGTGTGCAACAACCGGTTGCCCTCCAAGTGTCCGAAGCGATCGTTGACTTGTTTGAATCCGTTGAGGTCGCAAACCAGCACCGCCAGCGGTGAACTCAACCGCCGGCAGCGCGCCAGTTCGCTGTCCAGATGCAGAAAGAGAGACCGGGCATTGGGCAGGCCGGTGAGATAATCGGTGGCCGCGGAACTCTCCGCCTGCTCATATTTGAGAGCATTCTCGATGGACAGCGCCACTTTGGCGCCAATCGCCAGCAGGATGCGCAGATGGTCCTTGGTGAAAGCGTCGCGCTCGGCTCGATATAGGGTCAGCACGCTCACCACGCCACTCAGCCCGACCAGCGGAATGGCTACGGCGCTGCGCATGGTAGTGAACTTGGTCTCATCGTTCAAATAGCCGGGTTCAACCGATGGGTTTCCGTTGAGGATTGGTTTGTGATTCTCCGCCACCCAACCCGATAGCCCTTGACCCATGGGAATCTCGAGCGAAGAAAACAGGCGGAAGTTCTCGCCGCTGGCGTATTCGGCCTTCAAGATATCTCCATGAGGGACGTAGATGGCCAGAGCGTCATAGGGGATCATGCGCTTCAGGCGGATCGCCAACAAGGAGAGCGTTTCATTCAAGCTGAGCGAGTTTCCCAGGTCCTGCGCCAACTCGAACAGGTTCTGCACCTCCTGGCGCGCCGCCGCGATGGAGGTCAGGAAGTCGGTCTTGCGGTCCGCTCCGATCGACGCTTGGGCGGTCTCAAAGCCAGCCGCCGGTTCAAGGCCCCGGGCGACCACCACATCGGTGGAAAGTTTGGTCCGCGGATCGGCGGTGGAGGTATTGGCCATTTTCTCCAGTTCGACATAGCGCCGGTGCATGATGTTGACGATCTCCGGATCGAAACTCGATCCGGACTCGGCCAGCACGCGGCGCATGGCGTCGTCGAGCGGAAGCGCGCGCCGGTACTGGCGATGGGAGGCGAGCGCGTCCAGGCAATCGACCACGGCCAGAATGCGGGCGCCAATTGGTATGGCATCGCCTTTTAGACCGTCCGGATACCCGCTGCCGTCCCATTTCTCATGATGGGAGCGCACGATGGGGGTGACCGGATAGGGAAAGCGAACGCGTTCCAGAATCTCGGCGCCCACCACCGGATGGATCTTCATTTTTTCGAACTCCTCACGGCTCAGCTTGCCCGGTTTGGAGATAATGTGCTCGGGTACGGCGAGTTTGCCGATGTCATGCAGGAGCGCGGCCGCGCGGAGAGCGTCGAGCTCGGGAGGAGCGAGCCCCAGTTCCTTGCCGATCTCGATGGCATAGACTTGCACCCGTTGCAGATGTTCGTGCGTGGTCTGATCCTTGGCGTCAATGGCCATCGCCAGGGCTTCGATGGTGCGCAAATGCAACGAGGCCATTTCTTCGGCGTGTTTCTTTTCATCCTCCATCCGGCCCATGTACAGGTAGTAGGAGCGGTAAATCAGGTAGACCACCGGCAGCACCAACATGGCGGTCTGCCAGCCCACGTATTTGGTCGCGGCGCTGGTTCCGCCCGCCACGGCTGCGCCGAGCAGATAGTACGGGAAGGACCAGAAATAGCATTCGTGCCAGATGGTCTTCAGAGATTTGTTTTCCGTTAGAGCGATGGCGGCCGAGACCGGAAACGTGTTCATGAGGAAAAACACGACCGACGCAGCGACCAGCAGAATGGCGGTATCTATATGCGAACGGTGCAGAACCGGCGAATGGTACACATAGCTGGTGGCGGCGATGGCGATGGCCATGCTGCCGGTGTTGAACGCCAGTTGATAAGGCTGTACGGGTTGGCGCGACCATAAGCACTGGCATAAAGCCGCCAGGCAGCCCATGAGAAGCGACTCCGGAAGGCTCAATTGAACGATGCCGAACAACATGAAAAAGAACAGCACCGACATGGTGCCGGTGATTCCGGGCAGGGCCACCTTGAGCCGGGACGAGGCGACGGCCAGGATCAGGTAGCAGCTAAAGCGCCACAGGTCTTGCGATTCCCACCGCAATAAGTTCTGGACTAGCAGCACACTGCCGATCAGGGCTACCGAGTAGACGTAGATCTTGGCAGTTATCGACATTTGGTCTCGAGCGGGGATCGTGATGGCATACTACCTATCTCAATTCGGTGTCAAATCCTAATTCGCTGGCAGTCTCAATCAGTCTCGATCTCAATCAGTCTCGATGCGATGCACCTGCGGGGCCACATGCATCCTGTTGTTATATCGACCCACAGGGCTTTCCCGATTACGGCTGGCCGGACAAACTGTCGCCGGCCGCGCCATTTTGTCCCTCTCGGTCTTTTCCCCTATGTTTTTGTTGCCGTTGTACTATAGCCAAACGCCCCGCGCTGGCCGAATAGTAGTAACAAGATGACTTGCACTACGCCTCCGGCCTATTTAGGAATGCCGGCGATAGTTGTGAGTCCGGTCATGCAGCAGGTGCTGGAGATGGTGCAGCGCGTGGGCCAGACGAACGCCACGGTGCTCATCACCGGAGAGAGTGGCGCCGGCAAAGAACTGATCGCCCGAGCGGTTCACCATCACTCGCTGCGCTGTCATAAGCCGTGGGTGGATGTCAGTTGCGCGGCGCTGCCGGAACATCTCGTCGAAAGCGAATTGTTCGGCTACGAGAAGGGCGCCTTCAGCGGCGCCGATGGTTCCAAACCCGGGTTGTTTGAGCTGGCGAACAACGGGACTCTATTTCTAGACGAAATCGGAGAACTGGAATCGCGCATGCAAGTCAAGCTTCTGCGCGTGTTGGACGGAACGCCCTACTACCGCCTGGGAGGTGTGCGTAAGGTATCGGTGGATGTCCGCATTGTCGCGGCGACCAATCAGAATCTCGAGGAGATGGTTCGCACCGGCCGGTTCCGGAGCGATCTGTACCATCGTTTGTGCCAGATTCAGCTGCGGATTCCACCGCTGCGGGAGCGTATCGAGGATATTGTGCCGATCGCCGAACATTTCCTGAGTCAGTACAATCCCGCGTTGAGCTTTACGAACGAGGCTTTGCGTGCCTTGCGGTCGTTTTCCTGGCCGGGCAATATACGCGAACTTCGCAACGTGGTCACGAAGGCGGCCATACTCGCAAGGGAAGAAACGATCACCGCCTCCGACCTCGATCTCGACTCGCAGTCCTCTCTCGGACTGCCGCATGCAGGCGCCCAGGCGCCCTTTATGGGCGCAATGTCAGGTGCAATGGCAGGCGCAATGGCAGGCGCAACATCAGGCGCGACCAACGCGAACAGGAACGGTAACGGTCCGGTGGACGGGCCAAATCTCGAAGGAATCGAGCGCAGCACCATCATGCGTGTGCTGGCGGAAACCAACGGTCACCAACAGAGGGCCGCCGATCTGCTCGGTATATCCAGGCGTACCCTCAGTAGAAAGTTGAAACTCTATGGAATGGAGTCCCGGCAATCCTGCGCCTCTTAAGAGCGGCAGCAAGACATCGAAACCACCCGCGTCTTTGGCCGAACCGACAGCGTCTTTGGCCGAACCGCCTACGTCTTTGGCCGACCGGCGATCGGAAGAACGCTTCTCCGCGGAAGGTTCCGTCGAACTTCGGTTCGAGGACCCAATTGTCCGCACGGTGGATGGGATCCTGATGGATTACAGCAACAGCGGATTCCGGGCGAACCACCAGTTCCACTCGCTCCACACCGGGCAGTTCGTGGAGTTTCGCCATCTGTTCGGGGCCGGAAAGGCCCGAGTAATCTGGAACAGAATCTCCTCCGACGGTGTTGAGACCGGGTTTCTCGTCTTACAAGAACAACCCGGCGTATAGTCAAGATCCTGTACTTCCATTTTCCATAGACCACTATCGTGGTTGGTTGGGAAGTGTTAGAATTGAAGTCAAGCATCGGGTGCAACCCCAGGGCACCCGCCGCGTCTACAAAATGGAGCGGTCCCAGACGTCAATTCTAACTGAGCAAGCGCTATGACTTCGCCGGAACACGCCGGAAATCTTGAAGATCCGGACATTCACCTCCAACGACTGTTCAACGAACAGATTCAGGCCCCTTGGTATCGGTCCTTTGTCCAGAATGTTCGGGAGCTGATTCATCCACCCAAGCTTCCTCCTTTGGAAGTGACCTCTAAGCCGGTGCCGGTACAAGACATTTGGGCGCCGTTGGGCGGGGAGCGCAGGCGGGCGGGCGCGACTTCTCTGATCATTCACGTTTCCGTTGTGGCGTTGGCGTTCACCCTCTTCACCAGCAAAACTGTACAAAACGCCGTCAAAGAGCAGCTCACGCTGATCGCGCCGGATATCTCGGCCTACAAGCCCGCGCCTAAGAAAGACCAGCTTCGCGGCGGTGGCGGCGGTGGCGGCGACCGGTCTCCCTTGCCAGTGAGCAAAGGCGCCTTGCCTCCCAAGCCGAAAAAAATGTTTGTGCCACCGATGATAAGGAACAATCCCGATCCCAAACTGGTGCTCGATGCCGGATTGGTTATTCCGCCGGACGTTCCTAACATCAAGTCGGATCAGTTTGGCGATCCTTTGGCGAAGTCCGGGATCCCTTCCAATGGCACCGGGTTCGGCAGTGGCATGGGCAGCGGCACCGGCGGCGGTGTTGGCTCGGGCAGCGGCGGTGGGTATGGTCCCGGGCACGGTGGTGGCTGGGGCGGCGGAGCCTATAAGATAGGCGGCGGCGTTTCCGCGCCCAGTCTTCTGCACAAAGTGGAACCTGAGTATTCTGAAGAGGCCCGCAAGGCGAAATATCAAGGCACGGTGGTGCTTTTCGTGATTGTCGACGAAAATGGCAATCCCAAAGAGCTAAGAGTAATTCGGCCTCTTGGCCTAGGCCTCGACCAGAAGGCCATCGAAGCGGTTCAGAAGTGGAAGTTCCGGCCGGGCATGAAAGACGGCCGCGCCGTAGCGGTCCAGGCTACCATCGAAGTTAACTTCCGGCTGCTGTAGTTGCGGCTGATGTAGTTGCGGCTGCTGTAGTTGCGGCTGCTCTAATCGCGGCTGCGACTGCTCTAATTCGCGGCGGCTCCTCTAATCGATTGCCGCGCTGGTCGCCTACTGGACGTATACCCGTTCCTGCGCCGCCAGGTCCACGTTTGGCAATTCGGTGTGCAGGCGAATGCGCTGCATCCCAGGCTTGCTTTCCGCCTTGGGAACAAAGCTCAGCCGGTATTGCGAATTCAAGCGGTGGTCGATCTCGTCCAGGAACGGAGTTAGCGAAATGGGCGTCTGGAAGCCTTGGTTGTAGGACTCCCCGCCGGTCCCTTCCGATAATTCCGCCAGAAAGTTCTGGCCGATGGTCACGCTCCAGAGGCTGTGGCTCAGGTGGCCCACGCCGCTTGCGTAGATGCAATAAACCACCAGGCCCGCTTTCTGCGCCTGTTCGATCGCGGTCTGCACATAGGGATTCTGAGGATCGCTGCCACCGTAAAAATCGATGCCGTCCGAGATCAGAATCACCTCGTGCCGGGCATTGGAGGCGGGCCATTTCTTAATCAAGTCTTCGAGTGCGAAGTATGGGCTGGCATTGGCGCCGATGGAACTCAAGGGCAGCCGGACCGATTTGGCAGCGGCTTCATGATCGCGGCTGAAGGCTTGCGCAAAAACCGTGGTGCCATTGCGCATATATCCGACGGCGACGGCAGTAGCGGTGCCTTGTCCACGAATAAACGAGCGGATGTCCTCCAGTTGCGGGCCCAAACTACCGCCAGCCGAGTCGTCAATCAGGATGCCAAGCTCCAGGTCCGCCCGAGGACCCCGTAGCGGCACCCAATCGGCTACCAAGAGACGCTCCTTGCCTTCATAAACCTGCACATCGCCGCGGTCGACCTCTGGCGGGGTGCGTCCGTGGCGGCCCTCCGCCGTCACGACAATCTGGACCGGTTCCTGCGCCAGGGCCACGCCTGCGACCAAGAAATACGCGATTGTACGAAGCATATTGTTCACCTATCAGTGTGACGCAACCCGCGCTAGTGTGGCATCAAGAAACCACACCAAGAGCCCTCAAAATGGGTTCTCGCGGCTGGGAGATGTTTGCCTACTGGGCCACCGTAGCCAGCGTTGGCAATTTTCTCGATTATGTTCCGGTGCGAACCTTCACAACTGAGGGAGATATGGGTTCGATCCAACGGGGCTTTGGCTGTTCGCCATGGACGATTCTGGTTGTTCTGGGAGTTCCAACTTTGCTGGCAGTGACCTATTTCTTCGTGCGGATCGAGCCAGCTACTCTAGTGTGGCTCTTTCCAGAGTCTTCCGCAAAGCGGTCCGTCGTCGTGTTCCTGACCGCCTTCGCTATCTTCGGCTTCCATGGCGCCGCCGGGTGGCTTGAGGGCGGGCCAATCTCACACAGATTATCCGTGATTTCCGTCTGCATCTGTTTCCCTCTCATGGCAGCTTTGGGAGGAATGCTGGTGCAGCATGAGGCAGCCTCTTCGTCCCTTTGACAAGAGTATTCACAGGTGGCCTTCAGCCCCGCCGGTGTGGCTACAAAACTTCCAGGAAGTCCGGTTGGAGGAAGTTAGTAGGAGGTCGAAGATGTCGCGGACCGGATACATCCCGCAAAACGCTCTCACGGAAATCATATGAGCGTATTGTCGGCTATGGTGAGATTGGCTCTAAAATCCAAACGGCGTTGAACGAAGCCGCCGGATCGAGACCAAGTCGGCTTGGCGACACTAAGCTAATGGGCTATTCGTATCAAGTTGGCTCATTTCCAGGGCGGAGACGCCACCGTCGCTGGATGCGCTGCGGAGGGCCGCTGGCGTTTTCACAGGATAGATCAATGCCGGTGTCCAGGGTTCCCTGGACCAAGTGAGACGGCCTGTTCGTGACGTCTCCCGGGCACGGCCCCACTCCCGGTCGAGTTTGCGGCGATCACGCTTGGATGGTTTGCCGCTGGGCATCGCGTCGAAATCCGGCCTGTCCTTGCGCTCTTCCGCGAACTCTTGGCGCGCCTCGCGGCTGGCTTCGGTTTCCCGATAGAGCGTTTGTGCGGCGGCTGCCGGTCCGCGCATCTGGCTGAGAAGGACCACTTCAATTTGAAAGTCGCCACTGTCGTTCTTTACCTGCAACAGGTCGCCGGCGCGGACTTCGCGCGAGGGCTTGGCCGGTTGCCCGTTGGAATGAATGCGGCCGAGTTCAAAGGCGCGCGAGGCCAGCGCGCGAGTCTTGAAAAATCGCGCGGCCCAGAGCCATTTGTCTATTCTCACGAACTGCTCGCTCCAGGAACCGTAAGACGTTACCAGTTCCTCCTGGCTGATTTAGTGTTGCAAGGCGCCGGAGCTGACCCGAGGCGGTGTTAGCACGATGCTGACCTCATACGCGTTCTTGGCGGAAGCGGCGCGGAAGTCATCGCCTACCGCTTCTACCACCAGCCGGGCCTTACCTTCCTGTAACGCCGGCACCACTTCTTTGCCAGTATCGAAGCGAACATGAGTGGGAGGCTGGCCGCCCTTCCAGCGCCAGCGGTGGGCGGGCCACTCTTTTTGGAAAGGCGATCCGCCCTGCTCGATCCATGTAGTCACCCGGCGCACACCGTGCGGGTTCGTGACCTGCGTCTCGACTGGCATTTTCGTTCCGATGGTCTTCACTTCCGGCACCAGCTCCACCGACGTGGTGCCGGCCGACTGAAACCATAGCGAGGAAAAATCAATGACCAGAATTGCAAACAGCACCGCGACGATAACTTTCATTTTGTCAACCAGGAATCAACTCAACCAACAAAGGCCTCATATAAAGGTCTCATACCAGAGCAGACTGTTGCGCGCCTTCAGCTGCCAGTGTCGCCGACCTGCGGGTGATTCAGCGCACCGGGATCGGGCTGACGAAGCGAGAACTGTTTGAGGGGTGAACGGCGATGGCGTGGGACGCTGCTCGCTCAGTTCGGCGAGGTTTGCGACGTCAGTGCGCTGGCGGACTTGAACGGTGATAGTCTGCTTGTGACTCTCTCGGACACTACCTCACTCCGTTCGCAGCGCCTGAATCACGTCGACTCGGGCGGCCCGCGCCGCGGGTATCACCGATGCGATCACGGCGGCAAGCAGCAGCACCAAAGCCGAACCGGCGGCCGGCAGCACGCCGGGCATTTTCAGACCTCCCAGAAAAGCGCCCGCCAGTTGCGCCAGCCCAAACCCGCAGGCAACGCCGACCGCCAGTCCGCCTATGGCCATGGCCGCACCTTCGGCGATCACCCGTATCAGCAGATTCCGCGGCTGCGAGCCGACCGCCAGGCGGATGCCAAACTCCCGCGTCCGTCCACTGACGGAGAATGCCAGAACGCCCGCAACGCCCACCACGGCAATCAGCAGGGCCTATCGGAAGCCGAGAGGAGCGAGAAGTCCGGCAACCCAAATGTGAGACGGCTCCGGCTCCCCGTCTGGCAACAGGTACCCATCTATTCGAGTAGAGATGAGCTATGCTCGCATCAGCGGGGCCATAAGGCTTCCGGAAGGGATCGAGGACGGAGTGGCTAATCAGAAAGAGATCGCGGCGTTGAGGAAAGGTCTCCACGAGGAAGTAGACCGGATTAGGCGCGACTACAGTCCGCTCAAAATCGACAACGCGTTCGTTCTGTGGTTCGCAGACGCTTATATACTCGGCGATCGAGACAGGGCCAAGGATGGCGTTATCGGTGGTCCAGGGGACAAGACCGTGGACGCGGTGTATGTGGATGAGCGCAATCGCATCATCCATCTCGTGCAGGGCAAGTACCACCGGGCCGCCGCGAGTGACGATTCTGATGTATACAAGTTTGCCAAGCGTGCGCGCGATTTTTGGAATGCTGATTTTGATGAGGAACTGAGGCACGCTGGCCCGGGAGCCAGGAAGAAACTTCAAGAGGCACACAAATTACTCCACGGCAGCGCCAAGGATCC
>DATFZA010000289.1:0-3933 GCA_035314765.1 Bryobacteraceae bacterium | reverse complement strand
GGCAGCGCTGGTTTTTGAGCGGCGCAAGCACATCATCAACTTATTTACCTGGCCATCTTCAGGCTCAGAAGGAGGGAGTCAATTCACGCGCAATGGCTATCACATGATCCAGTGGACGCAAGCGGGTATGACCTATTGGGCGGTGTCCGATCTCAACGAAGCGGAGCTGCGGCAGTTCGTGGAGCTTTATCATAAGTGAGTGCTCCGCGTTGCCATGCTGGAGGATATCCCGCAACTCCACGCCTTGATCGAACTGTCGGTTCGCAAATTGCAAGCGGCGGACTATTCTCCGGAGCAAATCGAAGGGTCCCTCGGCACGGTGTTCGGGGTCGACCAGCAGTTGATCCGTGACCAGACCTATTTTGTGATCGAATCAGCCGGCCGCATCGTCGCCTGCGGCGGCTGGAGCAAGCGCAAGACGCTCTTTGGAAGCGATCACGTGACGGGCAAAGACGACGCTTTTCTCGATCCGGCCAAGGAAGCCGCTCGCATTCGCGCATTCTTCGTTCATCCGGAGTACGCCCGCCAGGGGCTTGGCACGTATATCCTGTTGGCTTGCGAGCGAGCCGCGACCAGGGCGGGATTTCGCAGTCTTGAATTAGCCGCCACACTTACCGGAGAACCCTTATATCGCAAGCATGGATTTCAGATGACCAGCCGGTATGAAGTGCCTTTGGCCAACGGGGCGCGCCTGCCAATCATTCAGATGGAGAAAAGAATCGTGAATCGGGCCTGACCGCGCTTTCATCTAACTTTCGCATGAAAAAGCTTCTCGGTATAGCCTTGTTCGCCATGTCCGCTTTCGCCGCCAGCTCGGTTCTGGAATTCGCGCCTAGCTCCATCGACGGCCAACCCGCTCCGCTGGGCGCTTACAAAGGCAAGGTCCTGCTGATCGTCAATGTTGCCAGCAAGTGCGGCTTCACTCCCCAATACGCGGCGCTCGAAGCGCTGTATCGCAAGTATAAAGACCAGGGATTGGTAGTCGTCGGCTTTCCGGCCAACAATTTTATGAGCCAGGAACCTGGTTCCAACGAAGAAATCAAAGACTTCTGCACGCGTAAGTACGAAGTGGATTTTCCTATGTATTCCAAGATTTCGGTAAAGGGCGAGGACAAAGCTCCTCTTTACCAGTTCCTGACTGACAAGGCGACCAACCCGACCACCGGCGGCGACATCAAGTGGAATTTCACAAAGTTCCTGGTTGACCGCCATGGAAAGGTGATCGCACGTTTCGAGCCTGCTATAAAACCGGACTCTCAGCCGGTGATCGATGCGGTCGAAGCCGCGCTCAAACAACCGTAATCCCAGGCAAGCCACGAACACTAAGTCACTTCGCTTCGAATGTCAAAGCGGCTGCACCAAATGCTGCGACCGGCAGGGTTTTGTCTATTTGACCGAAGAGGACTCCGAGCGCATTGCGGCCTACCTGGGCTTGAGCACAGAGACGTTCGAAGAACAGTATGTTTATCGGACCGCTCACATCCGCCGGCTGCGCATCCCGCGCGGATCGCAGTGCCATTTCCTGACCGAAATGGGCTGCTCAATCCACGCTGTAAAACCGGCGCAGTGCCGCTTGTTTCCCTTTTGGCCGGAGTATGTCGAGGATCCGGACGAATGGCGCGCTCTCGGGGACTGGTGCCCGGGAATTGGCAAAGGCCCGCTGATCCAGATCACCGCTGCGTTGAAAGAGTCGGACAAAATGCGTACTGCTTATCCTGGCTTCTATCCGAAGCGTTCCTGTTAAAATCAGTCCGATGGAGCGCGCCTCAAAGTTTATGGGCAAGTTGAAGCTGTCCGCACAGCTCCCCGCGGAAGAGCTGGCAATCGCCGCCTGGCCGGTCGCGGTGGGCAAGCGTATCGCGTTCCATTCCACCGCCCGCTGCTTGGTCCGGGACCGTTTGGTGGTGGAAGTGGACGATGGCGTCTGGAAGAGCCAGCTTTTCCAACTGCGTCTCCAGATCCTTGAAAACCTGGCGGAGATTATCGGTCCGGAGCTGGTGCGTGACGTGGAATTCCGCATCGCGCCGCCGCGCCGCCCCGCCGGCGCAACGGCCGTGCTCAAATCCGAAAGGACGGAATCGGCGGACGAGGCCGACTCAATCCGCGACCCAGTGCTCCGTCAAATCTATAAAGAACAGCGAAAAAAGGCTTCCGCGTGAAGATCACCGAACCCGAGGTGCGCTACGTCGCCGACCTGGCGAACCTCAAGTTGACCGACGACGAAGTGGCCAGGATGTCCCGCGAACTGGACGAGATTCTGACGCATATAGAAACCTTGAAAGAATTGGACACCAGCAGCGTCGAACCAATGGCGCAAGTCTTGTATGACGCTGACGAAAGTGCTACGTTACGGCCCGATATCGAGCGCGAAACACTGGGAAACGCCGCGGCTCTGGCCAATGCTCCACTGGCCAGCAACGGCTATTACAAGGTTCCCCGAGTGATTGAGAGATGATCTCCAACCTCACGGTTTCAGAAATTCAAGCCGGTCTCAAGGCCAAGACCTTCAGCGCTACGGAGCTGACTAGGCAGGCGCTCGAGTTTGCTGAAGCGGAGAATACCAAAACTAACGCCTATCTCACCTTCAGCCCCGAGCGCGCGCTCGCCACTGCGGCCAAGGTGGATCTGGCCCTATCTCAAGGCGCAGACCCTGGCCCATTGGCTGGAGTGCCGCTGGCGATCAAAGACGTGATCGTCACCAAAGGCGTGCGCACTACCTGCGGCTCACGCTTGCTCGAGAAATACATACCGCCCTACGACGCGACTGCTGTGGCGCGCATTGAACAGGCGGGCGGCGTGATTCTGGGCAAGACCAATTGCGATGAGTTCGCCATGGGTTCTTCGAATGAAAACTCAGCCTACGGGCCGGTGCGCAACCCGCTGGCGCTGGACCGGGTGCCTGGCGGATCGAGCGGCGGCTCCGCGGCCGCGACCGCGCAAGGCACTGCCGTGCTCGCGTTGGGATCGGATACCGGGGGCTCGGTGCGCCAGCCCGCGTCGTTTTGCGGCGTGGTCGGCGTGACGCCAACTTATGGCCGCGTGTCGCGCTATGGGTTGGTGGCCTTCGCCAGCTCGCTCGATCACATTGGGCCGTTCGCGCGCACGGTGGCCGATGCAGCCCTGCTGCTGGGGGTGATTGCGGGCCGCGATGAGATGGATTCCACCAGCGCCTTCGCGCCCGTGCCTGACTACTTATCTATGCTCGATGGCAATGTGCGCGGCAAGAAGATCGGTCTGCCGAAAGAGTATTTCGAAGGCGTTGCCAGCGAAACCGCCGGCCGCATCACCGGAGGCGTAGAGTTATTGAAGAAGCTCGGCTGTGACGTCCGGGAGATCAGCTTGCCGGCGACCAAGTATGCGATTCCGTGCTACTACATCATCTGCACGGCGGAGGCATCGTCGAATCTGGCGCGCTATGACGGCGTGCGCTATACGACGCGATCAGCCGAGTCAGGTACTCTCACTGACATGTACCGAGCGACGCGCGGCAGCGGTTTTGGGGCCGAATGCAAGCGCCGCATCATGCTGGGAACGTATGTGCTGAGCCACGGCTATTATGACGCATATTATTTGAAGGCGCAGAAAGTGCGCGCGCTGATTGCCGAAGATTTCCGCCGGGCGTTTTCTGAAGTGGACGCCATTGTCGCGCCGGTTTCGCCGTTCCCCGCGTTCAAGATTGGCGAAAAATCCGAAGACCCGATGGAGATGTATCTTTCCGATATTTACAGTGTCACCGGCGACCTGGCTGGCATACCCTGTATGAGCGTGCCGTGCGGCACGACGAGCCAAGGTTTGCCGGTGGGAATGCAGATTTTGACCAGGCACTTCGACGAGCCGGGCATGTTCCGTCTCGCCGACGCTTTTGAAAAAGCCGGCGGTTTCGCCGGTAACTGAATTACAGAAGAGGAGAACATTGACCATGGCATTTACCGT
>DATFZA010000288.1:0-3323 GCA_035314765.1 Bryobacteraceae bacterium | reverse complement strand
TCAGCGTGGCTTTCGCGAAAGAAGTGACGATCGAGCCAGAGATTGGTTCCATCCCTCCTTCGCTGAGCCGCTGCCTGGAAGTGCATCCAAGAAAAACGACGGAATACAAGCTAACCGCGCGCGACGCGCGGGGGCACAGTGCCAGCAAGAGCTTCCAGTTGACGGTGGCGAGATAGGTCCCGGCCGCGAATATGGGCCTCGCCTTTGGCCGCTACTGCTTTGCGCTCCCGCGCGGCGTAATGTAACTCAAGGGCCAGCCTGAAAACATGTCGAACGCGGCATGACGGCGGATCTCGTAACGCATGACTCCTGCCACGGAAGCCCGGATTGGATATGGAACCTCGGGGTGATTGAATAGTTAGATTAGACGTACATCGGATTAATCGCCGCCTGCTCGTCCCGATCCGCCAGCGATACCGGGCTTTCATCCACTTCGTTGCCCCATGCGTCCCAATCTGGCCTACTATGACGTGCGAACAACTCCAGAAAAGGACCATAGCTGCATGCTTGAATTAGCGGATACAACTCTTCCGGCTTGCGCGAATGCTCTCGCTTGCGAGTGGCGAGGTAATTCACTTGGGTCCGTCCCGGCTTCGCAGTTCTCATGCGGCCGCGCGTACCGAACAGTATCAGTTCCGTCACGTTCCTAAAGTAGAATCCGACTCCGCGGCCATCGGGGCCACCATCTTTGCGGATCTTGTGCCAGACGATGTTGGTCTTGTAGGTGAAGCCCCAGCGCTTCATCACCTCTAGCCCCTCCGTTATTAGTGCGTTGGGCACCCAAAGGTAAAGGTGCGATTCTGGGGCGGCAATTGTGGCAACGGGAAGGTCCCTGATAACCTCTAGGGTCATAGTGCCGTATCGGCTCAGCCGGCGGTGCTCCGGAGCCATCTTGCCAGTGCGGTTGGAGAACTGCCATGGCGGATCGGCCAAGATCGTCTTGTATTGGGGATTGGGAAGATTCCGAAACGGGTTCTCTGGGATTGGTGTTCGAACCATGGCGCCTATTATCCTAACCTAAAAAACATTTCGGCGCTCTAGTGTTCCTACACATGGTCCAGGTAGCCGCTATGCTGTTGCAGGCCAGCGGCAGGGCTAACGCGCTCCGGTCGCTGCTCAAGTCCGAAACCGAGCGTAGCCCCGATTTTTTGCGCCTGGCGAACGCACTATCGGCGCTGTATCCAAAAGAAAGCGAAGAAAAGCGCCTGCTGGACGCGATGTTGCTTGCCGCGCCGCGCTAGACTCTGAGGGATAATGAGACCGGAGCATGATTACATTGCCCAAAAAGACGCGGATGGACAAGGACGGGACACTCTCCCTGTCCATCGCGACGGGATTGCAGGACTCCGAGGTCGACTTCATTGTGGTGGTCGAACCTGTCCGCCAGGGTGCCGCCGTACCATCGGACGAACGGCCGGAACGGTACTTCGCCGAGACGTTCGGATCACTCCGGGACGCCGGGTTGGAGCGTCCGCCGCAATGGCAATTGCAGGGGCGCCTGCTCCTCGACTGACGATCGCGACCCCTGGTGGGAGATGACGATGTTGACCTTCAAACAGTTCGTAACCGAGTTGGCAAGGGAAGACGTGTCGCTCTCGCCAGCCGAAGTGGCGGAGATGACCGCCCGGTTTGGAAAAAAAGTGCTCCAAATGGGTCACAGCGGGGAAGATGGTTCCATGCTGGTTCCGGTGGATTGCATCGTCGAAGCCGCGCGTTCACTTGGCGCGCGAACTCTCACCGAAGCCGCGGAGGTTCTTAATAACGAACAGATCGTCTCCTTGCTGCAGTCCGGGGAATCCCTTGTAGAGAGAGTGATCGAAGCCAGAGAACAAAAGTTGCGAGAGGCGATTCGAACCTTTCAGAACGAGCGCGATGCCGGCAAGTCGCATGAGCAGTGGAAGCAAATCGAGAAGGAAGTCTTCGGCGTCGATTATAACGGCTGATCCATGCCGTACATCGAATGGAAACGCCTGCCTAAGGGCGTCCGCGCGCACCTAGAAGACCGGTTGAAAGACCGTTCCATCACTGAAGACGATATGATCCGGTTGACGCATTGGGGTTAAAACCAACCCGGAGGTCCCGGATGGCGATTGGTGTAAGGACTTCGGCTCCTTTAAGCTGGCTGGCACCGGTGCGATTCCGAAGACATTTCTCCTGAAGGGACAGCCGTGTAAAGGAGAGCCGATATAAGAGCGACCCCGAGACGCCGTCCCCGTTGTCCCGGGGCTGGGGCGTCGGATGTGCCGGCGGACGGCGTAAGATGGATGGTTCATGGCGGAATTAGACCCCTGGTACAAGGTCGCGGTCCCTCGTGATGAGGTGCGCCAGGGGCGGTCGTTCAATCCCGACGAATTTGCGATCCACCTGGAGCAGGTGGTCGCCAAGAAGGGAACCGAGGATTATCGCGATCCGGAGAAATTTTTCCTCCGGAACGTCTTTACACGCGCGCTGAAAGAGCACGCGGGCATGGTGCTCCAGCGGCTCAGCGGCGTCACGCAAAATGCGTCCCCGGTGCTGACCTTGGTGACGCAGTTCGGCGGCGGCAAGACCCACACGCTGGCGACGCTCTATCATCTTGCTACGTCGGGCAAGGTCGCGGCCGACTACTCCGGCGTAAGCGATCTCCTGACGGCAGCGGGACTGTCTGAATGTCCGACGGCGAAGGTTGGCGCTTTCGTAGGAAACGCATGGGACCCGAAACCCGGGCGGGAGACGCCATGGCTGGACCTCGCCGACCAACTCGCCGGCCCCGCCGGAATTGCGGCATTGGGTCCCGCCGCCCAACAGGCTGCGCCAGGAACCGAAGCATTGGGCCGGCTCTTCGAAGCCGCCGGTGGCCGGGTCCTGATTCTCTGCGACGAGGTGCTCAACTTCTGCAATCGGCATCGGAATCTGACCGATGGGTTCTATGCGTTTCTCCAGAACCTGACGGTCGCCATGACGGGCACCACGCACAGCGCGGCTGTCATCAGCCTGCCGCGAAGCCAGGTCGAGATGACGGACTGGGATTTGCAGTGGCAGGACAAGATCACCAAGGTCGTTCGGCGCGTGGCGAAGGATCTGATCGCAAACGATGAGGCTGAGATCAGCGAGGTCGTGAGGCGGCGGCTTTTTGAAACTCTGGGACCGGAAAAGCATCGACGGCAGGTTGCCACGATTTACGCGGACTGGTGTTTCGAGCGGCGCGCGCAACTCCCGTCAGAATGGGCGGCGGTGGATTCTTCCACAACCGGGGCGAAGGCGCGGGAGTTCCTGCGGGACCGGTTTGAAACCTGCTTTCCGTTTCATCCGGCGACGCTCTCGGTATTCCAAAGGAAGTGGCA
>DATFZA010000287.1:0-4121 GCA_035314765.1 Bryobacteraceae bacterium | reverse complement strand
TCGATCTGCATCAGGCGTCCTTTGCCTTCGGCGGGGTTTGGGTTGAACCAGCTAATCTCGCCTTGTTCCAGCGTGGGTGGGAGCGCCGCGCCCTTCTTATCTTTGACTTGGTCGGCGATCAGTTCGCGGATGCTGATGGCCCGGGTCTACATCGGGGCCAGTTGCCAGGCCTGCTGCCACACGACCCCGCCGTTACCAATTTTGACGTTGAAGTACTTCGCCGCCGTGGAGTGATTGAAGAGCAGCAGCACGGCATCCTGGCCGCCAGTGAGATCCCACGGATGGCCGCCGCCATTATCTGTTTTCTGTTGGTCTTTGCCGATTTGCTCGACAAGGCCGAATCCCGACGAACCAACCGATGCGACGCTTGCGAAGAAGGTGCCCGGCGGTGCGTTGGATTGCACGATGAAGGAATTGCGAAGTCCCGGATCGCCGGTCAAGGGCGGCAATGCGACGGTCTGGGCGCTCATGGCGGGAACGGTGACGGTTGCCACGTTGGTTGCCGAGGGGCCAGAAGAGTCGGTGCGGGCGAACTGCACCGTGGCATTCACTGGCTTGGCGCTGAAATTCGCCACGGCGACTTGCGGCGTGAAGACTGCTCCTGGCAAACTGGTGGCCGCACCGACAGGAACGCCGGTAAATATTGTGTTGGGGGATTGGATCGTACCGGCGTCTACGAAGTTCAGCGAGCTGATCATCCCGCCTCTGGCCGCACCGCGCCAGGAGAACCCGAACACCGCCAGGCTGCCGGGGGTTCCGCTGCCGGTTACAGAGATGCCGAATGCTCCCAGATTGGCGGCCGTCTGGGCCGGAAGGGACAGGGCGTTGCCAATGAGACTGACGGCTGTATTGGCTGAACTCGTGCACGGCTGGAGCACGGCGGACCCTCCGGCTGCGAGTTGCGCCTGCTGCTGAGAGGCAGCGCCTTTCTCGGCGATACACGAAATCGTAGCGGTCTGGGCTGTGGTGGCAGTGTTTTTAAGAGCGATTACAGGGTTTGCAACTAGAGAGGCGCCCGCGGACCGGAGAACGCCCGAGCCCGGCGTTCCGGGCATGCCCGCCATCAGGAATTCTTCCTCAACGTTCTGCCCGACGCTAGCGCCGGAGCCAGTAATTGAGAGCTGCGCCGCGATCGCCATCGTGACCACTTTCGCTGGGTCGGGAAGAATTTCCACCGATCCCATTGTCTCCGAGGAGTTCGCCTGGCGCAACAAATCGCCAACTTGCAGCGCTTGACGGGAATGCGCGGAGAAGTTCACGGTTTGCGAGGTAATCTGCGCGCCGTTGTGGTCAAACAACACCACTTTCGCAGAAACCGCGAAGTTCAGCTCATTCACCATGGTGATGCTGCTGGTGAATCCGGCAGACTCGATAAACAGCGGCGCTACGAGGACTTCCGGCATTTCGCTCATGGAATCGGCGACGGCGGGTTGTGGGGCGGGCGTCTGCGCGATTGTCGCCGGCGGGAGGGTGGATACGGCCAGAATCGCCGTAATAATTCGAGAACTGCGGTGTAAAGAGATCATTGTTCTCCTTATACGGTCGAGATGAAGTATGAACTTCATTCGTATACTTGTCAAGTAATAATTATTGTATTCGGCAATATATTTTGTGGAGATCATTTTATGGGCTTTGCGGTTGGTTTTCGCCCTAGGGAAAAAGAGCAGAAAAATCAGCCCCTGTAAGGTGTTACCGCGACCAACAATTCCAGCGTGGAAGCTCTGAACTGTAACGCATTTCACAGGACGACTGCTTGTGAAGCCGGTGCCGGATTCAAGTAAGCGCCGTCCGCCTTATGGTTCTACGATATTGTTGCGGACCGCGTAGCGCACCAGTTCCGTGATCGAGCGCAGATCCAGCTTGTTCATGATATTGGTCCGGTGCGTTTCGGCGGTTTTGATGCTGATATTCAGCATTTGCGCCACTTCCTTGTTGCTTTTGCCTTCGGCCAGCAGTTGCACGATCTCGCGTTCGCGGGCGGTCAGGCGGCTGCGGCCAGTCGGCTCCACGGGTTCGTTGCGCTCCGGTTGACGCAGATAGGAGGTCAGCAGCATGTCGGAAATTTTGGAGGAGAAAAACGTGCGGTGGTCGCGCAGGGCTTCCACCGCGGCGACCAAATCGCGGCCGGCATCGGACTTGAGGACATAGCCGCGGGCCCCGGCGGCCAGCACTTCCCGCACAATCTGCTCGGATTCGTGCATGGTGAGAATGAGAACTTCGGTCTGCGGCAAAAGTTTTAGAATCTGCCGCGTGGCCTCCAGCCCGTTGAGTTCGGGCATGCCGATATCCAGGATGGCGATATCGGGAGGATGTTCGCGGGCCTGGTCAATCGCCTGGCGTCCGGTGACGGCTTCGGCGACCACGGTCCAGTCCTGTTGAGTTTCGAGAATGGCGCGCAGACCTCGGCGCACAATCTCATGGTCGTCGGCGATCAGCAGTTGCAGGGACATAATTTCAGGCGTGCTCCTCTAGTTGTAGTTGAGCATGAATGGGTTGAGCTGGCACAGGTTGGGGAACGGCCGGTTGGGGAACGACAGGCATCGGCAAGATGGCCGTTACCGTGGTGCCGCGCTCGCTGGATCCGATCTTGATTTGCCCGCCCAACTGGTGCGCGCGCTCCCGCATTCCGGCAATACCGACTCCCACGTTGCCGCCGCCTTCGATCATCTCCAGCGCGTTCGACGGCACTCCCCGGCCGGCATCGCTGATCGTCATCCGGACTTCCTTGGGGTCGCGCACGATGCGAATTTCGGCTTGCGTACTGCCAGAATGGCGATGCACATTGGTCAGCGCCTCTTGCAGAATGCGGAATAACGTGGTTTCCAATTCCAAAGGAAGCCGTCCGATGTCATCCATTTTGACATCCACGGTGATGCCAGTGCGGCGGGTGTAGCCGGTGGTGTAGCCGCGCAAGGCCGATGCTAAACCCAGTTCATCCAATAACGGCGGGTGCAGCAGGTATGACAGCGTGCGAATCTCCTGTGAGCACTGCTCGGTGAGTTCCAGCGACTCATCTATCGCTTGATGCGTTTTCGAGTTTAGCATTTTGGCCGACTCTTTGACCGCGCAGAGATTCATGGAAAGAACCGCCAGGTTTTGAGCGGTGGTGTCGTGCAGTTCTCGAGAGATCCGACGCCGTTCGTCGTCTTGCAGTTCCAACAACCGGCCGGAGAGCTGGTGGAGGGCCGATTCCACCCGCTTACGCTCGGTACGGTCCACGCAGACGCCGATGTAACCGACGTATTCGCCCGCTTCGGTGACCCGGGGCGCGCCGGAGTCCTGAATCCAATGCCATTCACCGTTGATCCCGAGGATGCGATACTCGAAATCGAAGTGTTCGCCGGAGTTTACAGCGCCGGTGTAGCGGTTGAGAATGTTGGATTGATCGTCGGGATGCAGGCTGTGGCGCCAAACTTCATCGGGAGACCGGGAATCCGCAAGTAAGTCCTGCCAGCGCCGGTTAAAGAAGTAGCGCTTTCCGCCGGAATCCGCCATCCAGAGCAGCACCGGCGCCACATCCGCCATCCGGCGAAACAACTGTTCGCTTTCGTCGCGGATGGCGGCGGTTCGATGTTCCAGCGCCTCCAATTCCACCGCGTGGGTTTGCCGCCGGCGCATCTGTTCGATCAGGAAAACGCACCCAAAGCAGGCCAAGCCAATGCCCAGCAGACTGCGCGCATCTTGGCTGGTGTAGTGGAACACCTGATCCGGCGCGGACAAGAAAATCGCGGAGAAGACGGTTGACAGCGCGGCGCTGGCCAGCCCCGTACGCCAGCCGCCGACGAATACCGAGTGAATGACGCCCAGCAGGAGGAACGCGCCGGCGTTAGAGAGATTGAACAGGTAGCAGCCAATCATGGCCAGAGAAGTAGTGACCAACCAACCATAGCTGGTCCAGAAATTCCCTTCGGCGTGCTCGGCGGTTCGGGCTTCGGCTCTTGCAGGCTTGGCCGGTGCGGACGCGGGAACGGCGGGCTTGGGGGGTGCCGACGTGGCGGCCGCTGACGTGGGGGCTGCGGACGCGGGAGCTGCGGGCTTGGTGGGTGCCAACGTGGCGGCTGCGGACGTGACGGTCGCGGACGTGACGGTCGCGGACGTGACGGTCGCGGACGTGTGGGCCG
>DATFZA010000286.1:0-2480 GCA_035314765.1 Bryobacteraceae bacterium | reverse complement strand
CCGTGTCTTGGCCGTGCCAGTTCCCATCAATACAACCACGACGCTGTGGAGGAGCGCGAGATTCTCCCACAGCGTCGTGACAATCGGCCAGAAACCCATCCCGATATTCGTGTTTTTCGGCTAGCGGCACCCAAGGGCGCTAGAACTTACCGCTCCGTTACTTGCGGCTCCGTAAACGTAGAATACTGATTCCGAGCGGCGCGCGTCAGCAAGCGGTTTGCTAGTGCTGATACCCCTGGTAGGTGTAGCCAACGGACGCAGCCGCAATCGTAGCCACCCGGCTGCGAAGCGCACTCAGCGAGCGTTTGTCTTTTCGCGGATGGATGTAGTTGGTGAGAAGGATCACGAAACTCTTCGATTGGGGATCAATCCATATAGACGTACCGGTGTATCCCGTGTGGCCGTAGGAGCCTATGGGAAACAGTTCTCCCCGGTTCTTGGAGAACGGCGAATCGATATCCCACCCCAGTCCGCGCTGTATGGGTTGATCGGGTGGCGACTGCGAATGAGTGAATTTCTCGACGGCCTCCGCCGTGAACAACCGTTTCCCAAGAAACACGCCTCGATCTAACATCATTCGCGCGAATTTGGCGAGATCGTCCGCCGTGGTGAATAATCCGGCGTCTCCCGCTACGCCACCCATGTAGCGCGCGGTCGGATCGTCCACGACGCCTCGCAAAGGCGGCCCTCCCGCGGGATCGAACTCAGTTGGCGCAATCCGGGGAATCTCCGATGCCGGCGGGAGAAAGCGAGTATCCTTCATGTCCAGTGGCTGAAAAACCTCCTCGCGCGCAAAGTCCGAGAGCATCTTTCCGCTCAGTCGATGAACAATCTCGGCCAGTAGGACAAAATTGATATCGCTATAGACAAACTTCGCCCCGGGCGGCGCTGTCGGCTTCTCCATCAGCGCCTTTCGCACGCCCGTTTCATAGCCAGTCCAAGGTGGTTCGAGGGTCAAATCCGGCCGCAAGCCGGAGAAGTGCGTCATTAGATTGCGCACCGTGATCGCGCTGTGTCCTCCCTGAAATTCAGGCAGGTACTTGGTCACCGGCTGATCGATGTCCAATTTGCCCCGATCGAAAAGCTTCATCAGGCAAGAGGTCGTCGCGATTACTTTGGTGAGGGAGGCGGCGTCGAAAATCGTGTCCGGCGTCATGCGCTCGCGCTGGGGCACGATGGCTCTATCCCCGTAAGCTTTGCGATAGAGAATTTTCCCGTCGTGTCCGATCAGAACGACCGCGCCCGGCGTGGTTCCCGCCTGAATCGCATCGTCAATGGTTTGATCGAGCGCGCTTGCCCCGGAGAACGCTTCCTGGGCTTGAATGATCAGCGTGCAGGCAACCAACACGAGCAGCGGCGGTTTCATAGCAGCGCCAAGGGTGCGTCCCCGATCGCGCCGCTCTGAGTCTTGCGCGAGTTCGTGGCCCCGCTGCCCGCCATCTGCGCCGCCGCTCCTAGCCCCGACCGCGAGGGAGGGGAGCTGCATACGGGATCGAACGGGAGCCCGATCGCGCCGCGCTGAGTCTTGCACGATTTCCGCAAAAGCCTCATTGCAGTTTTTTGGCGGCCTCGTCGAGAATCTTTGCCAGCTCGATATCCTTGGCAGTGATTCCGCCCGCATCGTGCGTGGTCAGATCCACCGTTACCAGGTTGTAGACATTAAACCACTCAGGGTGATGATTCAGAACTTCGATGGCTGCCGCGGCGGTGCTCATGAACTGAAACGCAACCGTGAAATCGGCAAATTTATAGACGCGGTGAAGTTTGCCGTTGATCACCTGCCAACCGGTCAGCGAGGCGATCTCGGCATGCAGTTCCGCTTCGGTCAGTTTCTGCATAATCCATTATCGGGGAGAGCGGAGCCAGACTGCTAATTTCCAATCGATTCCGGCCGGCCACGCGCGGCGGCAACAACGGTATCCTGGAATCGGATGCTTCGCAGCGCGCTGCTGTACCTGTCCGGGCAACCTTCGTTGCGCCGGTGGACCGAGACTTCTTCCATTGCCGACCGGATGACCAAGCGCTTTGTGGCCGGCCAAACGCTGGAAGATGAACTCGTCGCGTGCCAAAGGCTGAATCGCGAGAACATCCTGGCGACCGTAGATTATCTCGGGGAAAACGTGCGCTCGCTCGAAGAGGCGCGCGAGTGCCGCGATATTTACTTGCGCGCCCAAGCAGAGATCCGGGCGCGCGCCATTCGGGCCAGCGTATCGATCAAGCTGACGCAGTTTGGCTTGGACTTTTCGACGGAGGAATGTCTCGCCAACGTGGACCCGCTGGTCGCCCAGGCCCAGGCCATGGGCAGCCGCGTGGAAATCGACATGGAGCACAGCGGCTATGTCGACCGGACGCTCGAGGTTGTGACCACGTTGCATCAACGCTACTCCAGCGTCCGGGCTGTAATCCAGGCCTATCTCTTTCGAAGTGAGAAGGATGTAGAGATGCTGAACGTCCAGGGAATTCCGATCCGGTTGTGCAAA
>DATFZA010000285.1:0-2035 GCA_035314765.1 Bryobacteraceae bacterium | reverse complement strand
ATCGTCTTCATCGAACGTTGTCTAACGTCAGGGGCAGACGATGTAGCCCGCGGCGGATTCAGTGCGCGCCGCACCGCTGCTTTGAAGGGCGGCAGGTCGTCCGTCACGGCGTTCCCAATCGTGTTCAAATCGATCCGTTCATATGTGTGGCGAAGCTGATTTCCAATCCCTCTGGTATTTCGCCGTGGCTGAGCGGGAATTCGTTGTTCCGCTTCACCGCCGAGGCGGATAGCGGCTTCGCTGATGACTTGCAATTTGCGCTCGGCTGCCGCAACGGTCATTGGATTCGCGCGGAACATCTCGAAATCCATGCCGGACGTGAATGCTCGATCATGGCGATTCGCGTCCAGGATGTCGCCGAACCAGCGTTGCGGGGGCGGACTAAAAGACAGGAACCGACTCGCGCTCCGCTCAGTACTTCGGGCCGCAGCATCTTTCGGTCGCACAAGTTTCTATCGCACAAGCCGGCCTTAACGCCGAGGATATCCGTCAAACGGTTTCCGAGGTGGACCCTCCCGATGAGAGACTGTTTCCGGTTCGGGTCGAAATCGGCAATCACATCTACGTCCGACCCTTCGCGGATTGCCGTTCCGCGCGCATAGGAGCCATGCAGCACCAGATGCTCGACGCCGGCCGCTTTCAGCTCCGCCTCATACTCTCGCAGCCTGACAATGATTGTGGACTGTCCATATGGCAGAACCGAGGGCCGCTTGGGATGAAGGCTGGGTTGGTTCTGCCAACGGCACTCACTGCCGCAACGCTCGGACTGGGTCGGTACCCGCTGCGCGCCAGGCAGGCAGGAAACAAGCCGCCAGCGCCGCGATCGCCATCACGACGCAGGCCGAGCCGAACGCCAGCGGATCTCGCGGGCTCACATTGTACAGCAGGGTTCCCATCAGGCGCGTCAAGGCCAGCGCCGCGGCTGCGCCCAGAACAACGCCACCCGCTGTCAACGCCAGACCATGCGACATTACTAGCCGCAATAGATGAGAACTCCCGGCGCCCAGAGCCATCCGCAGGCCCAACTCTCGCGTCCTTTGCGTAACTGAGTACGACAGCACCCCATACAGCCCGATGGCGGCCAAGAACAACGCTAAGCCCCCAAAGATGCCCAGCATCAAGACGGCGCCGCGCTGTACCGCGGTGGTGCGGTCCACCTGTTCCTGCATCGTGATCACTTCGCCTGGCGCCAGATTCGCGTCGAGCGAATGGATCTCGCGGACCAAGGCTTTGGTTGCGGCCTCGGGTCCAAGCGAGGTTCGGATATTCAGATTCTGGCCGTTGGTATTCTGGCGCAGGGCCACGTAGAAGAACGGTTTGGGCGCTTCCGCCAGGTTGCCGTACTTGGACATCCTTACCGTGCCCACCACCTTCATCCAGCGTCCTTTCACTTGCAGCCGGCTGCCGACGGGACTGCGGCCGCGCCAATATTGAGCCGCCATAGCCTCATTGACCACGGCGGCCAGCGGGGCGGTTTCGTTGTCCGCGCGAGTGAACTCCCGGCCCTCCACGAGAGGGATGCCCATGGTCGCGAAATAGCCGGGACCAACCTCGTTGTAATCGACGGTGGGCTGCTCGTCCGGGGCGGTCTCATAGCCGTCCACGGCGATGGGAGCGGAAGAATATCCGCTGTAGCTGAACGGAGTCGCGCGCGCGAACGCCACGGAATCCACGCCTCCCAGCGATTGCAAGGCGCTCCTACGCCCGGCGGCCTTTCTCCGGTCACGGGCATGAACTCGGTCAAACTAAATGGCGTTTAATGCTGTCGTGAACTATATGGGCCTCACGCCGGGTTCCATCGGGCTGTACCAAGCTAACTTTGTTGTGCCAACCATAGCCGCGGGCGATCGCCAGTTAGTGATCACAGTCGCCGGCCAGGCGTCCAACTTCCCGCTGGTCTCGATATCAAATTGAGAGCAATTTCCAAACGGGAACTGGAGAAGCTGGGCAACAGCCGGGATCACGCTGGTTCGGTGGATCGGAGGTCAATCCCCCCGCAAGATCGCCATTGGGTCCACCGACAGCGCCCGCCGCA
>DATFZA010000284.1:0-7889 GCA_035314765.1 Bryobacteraceae bacterium | reverse complement strand
TTCGCAAACAATAGAACCTCGGCTCGTTTCGAACGTGGCCTTGTATTTTTTATTCGCATCGATGGTCATCGGAGGCGGAGCTGCGTATTGTTTTGCCATTCCTTCCAGTGTACGGTACGATAAAACCTTGTTGCACGAGCGATGCGACGCGGTTCCCTGAAGCAGACTCAGGCGTACGATTCTCTGGTTCGAACAATCCAAGTATAGGAGACCAGTGAATGCCTGTTCTTTTCTTTTCGACTACGCGTTCGAAAAATTGCCGCGCGGCCGGGGTCCAGCGTCAGCGGTATTCGTTTGCCTGAGCCCGAAGCGCGCCGCGTGCTGGACGCCATTGAACGCCATAAATGGTTTATGGCGAGCGTCTGGGCCGCAATGTTGGTTTGAAAGTAGCAGCCATCGATTTCTTCGAAAACATCCATCCGGATTGGCGGCCGCGGCTAATGGCCGAGCGGTTGGCCGCCTTGTTGGCCGGAGATCCGGCTTTGGAGCTTGTAAAATTCTCTGCACGACTAAATCCGTGCCACCTTGGCTGCCTCGTGGCACAGGCTTTAGCCTGTGCTAGCCGGCGATCCAGCCGATCCGGCTTCTCTCGCGGAGCTGACACGGCCAATGGCAAGCGCGCGAAACGCAACAATTATTTTCAGGCCGGCCCTAACTTTCCCTAACTGCTAGGGCTCTCTATAAGTGTGGACGAAGAAGCGCCGGACGTTGCGCTAGCCCTGGCGGCAGCCTCGGGCAACGCGGACGCTTTCGGTGAACTGGCGCGCCGGTATCGCCGCGCGGCGCTACGCATTGCCGCGGCCATTGCCGGTCCGGAAGCCGCGGAGGACATCGTACAAGATGCCTTGCTGCTGGCGTTCCGGTCGATCGCGGACTTGGAGGAGCCGGACTGCTTTGCCGCCTGGTTGGCGGCGATCACGCGGAATCGCGCTTTGCGCATCGCGCGGCGGGACGGCCGAATTGCGCGCGTAGAGTTGGACGGCGCTATCGAAACTCGCCTCAAAGAGATTGCCGACTCCGACCGGCGCAGGCAATCCGCGGCGTCCGACCTTCTCGAGGGCATGGACGGCTTGCCGAAAGATCTTTGCCTGGTGATGCGGCTGCGGTGGCTGGACGAGATGCCGCTGGTCCAGATTGCCGCGTTCACCGGGCTGCCGGTTTCCACCATCAAGTGGCGGCTTTACCAGGGCAGAAAGCAGTTGCGCGCCTGGGCGCGAAATCAAAATAACAGGAGAACGGAAATCGAATGGAAGCAAACACAGAACAGCTAATGCAGAGACTGGTCGGTATCTTGCGGCGCATGGCGCGGACCGCGCGCAACAACCAATGGATGGGAGTGAGCGAAGAAGCGGACGATTACAGCATCGATCAGTTCAACCGCATTCTCGATCGCTTCAAGGCGGTGGACACCACGGGCGCACACGAGGTGTTCGCGCCTCTGCCTCCAAAGAGCACCTGGAGTTCGCTCGGGAGCGCCTGCCGCGACTTGATCGCCTGTTACGACACGGAAAGCCGCGGCGATCCCGGCAGCGACTGGAACGGATTTTGGACCGATGCCCGGAGCGGAATCTGGATCGATAAGAAAGCCTTCAAGTGCGGAATGCCGCCGGAGATAAACGAGTTTGGCGAGTTTCTCCGCGACAAGATTGCCGAGTGGCAGCGGCGGTCTCGCGCCAAACCGGAAGAGCGGTAAGGCGGTTCGGCCCGGAACGAAGTGCGAGGATCAAGCCCGGCTCGCTTTCGCTACAATCAAGTCTTCATGCGGACTGCGGAGGTGGTGATCGTCGGTGGCGGCATCGTTGGATCGAGCATCGCCTACCATCTCGCGGAGCAGGGCTGCCGCGACGTGCTGGTGCTGGAGCGCGAGGCGCATCAGGGTCTCGGTTCTACTGGCAAGAGCATGGGCGGAGTGCGGGCGCAGTTCGCGACCGACGTAAATATCCGGATGTCGCTGTTCTCAATTCCGTTCATTTCCCGGTTCGAGGAGTTGACCGGGCAGCCGACCGGTTATAAGCCGCATGGCTATCTTTTTGCCGCGACTACGGACGCCCATCTCGACTATCTGCGCACGAATCTTGCCCGGCAGCAGGCGCTCGGCTTGACGCAAGCGCGGATGCTGACGCGTGAAGAGATCGTATCGGTGCTACCGCAGATTCGATCCGACGATATCCTCGGCGGAAGCCTCTGTCCGACCGATGGCTTTGTAGACCCGCACAGCCTGATGACCGGTTTTATGACGGTAGCCGGCCAGCACGGTGCAACCTTGCAGAGAAGCGTCGCGGTCCGCCGAATTGTGACGGACCATGGCGCCGTTACCGGAGTGGAAACCGATAAGGAACCCATCGCCACGCGCGTGGTGGTCAATGCAGCCGGCGTATGGGCAGCGGAATTGGCTAAGTCCGCCGGCGCCGATCTGCCGATCAAACCACTGCGCCGGTCATTGATTCCGACGGAGCCTTTCCCGGGAATTCCGGACCGGCTGCCCATGATCATCGACATGTCCAATGGCTTTCATTTTCGGCCAGAGGGCGTCGGTCTGCTATTGTCGTGGAACGATCCTGAAGAGCAATACGGCTATCGCACCGGCTTCGATCCCGCGTTCATCGAAAAAGTCCTCACGCGCGCAGCCGATCGCGTTCCCGCCTTTGCCGATCTGGCTGTCAATCCGCGCCGCTGCTGGTCCGGGATGTACGACATGTCGCCCGACAAGCATTCGATTCTCGGGCCAGCGCCCGAAGTTCGCGGGCTATACTATGCCAACGGATTCAGCGGGCACGGCGTAATGCATTCGCCAGCTACCGGCAAGATTGTCGCGGACCTGATCTTGCAGGGCAAGACGGATTTGATTGACTCGAGCGTTTTGAGTGTCGAGCGCTTCTCCCAAGGCCGCGCCATTCACGAAACGGCGGTGTTGTAGGACGGTGGACACGCCGGTTCTCGATCTGCGTGGCATCTCGAAACAGTTTCCCGGTCATCTTGCGGTCGAAAATCTCTCGTTGTCGTTGAGGCCCGGCGAATTTTTCTCTCTTCTCGGTCCTTCGGGCTGCGGCAAGACGACGACACTGCGAATGGTGGCGGGCTTTGAACAGCCGACCGCGGGCGAGATTCATCTCAAGGGTGAGCGCATTGACCAGCGCAGGCCGTACCAGCGGAACGTTAGCACGGTCTTTCAGAACTACGCACTGTTTCCGCATCTCACGGTCCAGCAGAATGTCGAGTTTGGGTTGCGCCGGCATGGCGTGCGAAACGATTTGAGCAAGCGCGTTCGCGATGTGCTGGAACTGGTGCAACTGGGCGGTAAGGAATCGCGCTTGCCCGCGCAGATTTCCGGCGGCGAGCGGCAGCGCGTGGCCTTGGCTCGCTCTCTGGTGCTGGCGCCGGACGTATTGTTACTCGACGAGCCGCTGTCGGCGCTCGATCCCAACCTGCGCAAACAGGTGCGCGCCGAGCTGAAATCCCTGCAGCGCAGCGTCGGAATCACGTTTCTGTTTGTCACCCACGATCAGGAAGAGGCGCTCTCCCTGTCTGACCGTATGGCCTTGCTCTCGGGCGGCCGATTGGAGCAGCTCGGCTCGCCAGAAGAGCTTTATCTGAGGCCCCGCACGCGCTTTGTAGCGGCGTTTCTGGGCTCGGTGAACTGGATCGATGGAGTTGGCGTGAGGCCGGAAGCGGTTCGCCTTTCCACGCAAGCCCCGGACGCCGCGGCACGGTCAAGAAACGTAGCCGTCGAGCAGGTGCAGTTCCTCGGTAACTCGATTCAGGTGCGCGCCCGGATGGAAAGCGGCGAAGTGATCGTCGCCGAGGTTTCGCGCCTGCAGCCGGCGTGTTCGCCTGGCGATCGTCTATACGCCTGGTGGCTGCCAGACGAAGAGCTTCGACTCGAATGATCCGCTTGCGCCGTCTATTTCTCGCGCCATCCTGGCTGGTCACGGCCGGGTTGATTCTTGCGCCGTTAGCGGTGGTGCTCGCCTATTCGCTGTTGACCCGCGGCGTCTATGGCGGGGTGACTTTGCCGTGGACACTTGAACAATACGCGCGTCTCTGGGATCCGCTTTACTTGCGAATCCTGCTCCGGTCTTTCTGGATCGCCGGCACTTCCACGCTATTTTGTCTGCTCCTGGGCTTTCCACTGGCGTTGTTTCTGGCGAGGTCCAATCGGAAGAATCTGTACTTGAGCCTGGTCATGCTGCCGTTCTGGACTAGCTTTCTGGTACGCACTTACGCCTGGATGTTCCTGCTGCGCGACACCGGACTGATTAACAGCACGCTACAATGGCTCGGTTGGATACATAATCCGCTTCCGCTGCTCTACAACGATGGCGCGGTGATTGTTGGCCTGGTGTATGCGTATTTGCCATTCATGGTGCTTCCGCTCTACGCCACATTGGAGCGGCTGGATCCAAACCTGGTGGAAGCGGCTGCCGATCTCGGTGCGAGGCCCGCGGCCACGCTGCTGCGCGTGATCCTTCCACTGACCGCGCCCGGGGTGCGCGCCGGCATTGTGCTGGTGTTTATTCCGTGCCTCGGCGCGTACCTCACGCCGGATCTGTTGGGCGGAGGCAAATCGGTGATGATCGGCAACCTGATTCAGAATCAGTTCACCACGGCGCGCGATTGGCCCTTCGGCTCGGCGCTCTCGCTGGTGTTGATGGCAATCGTGATGGTTTTGTTGTGGCTCTTTACCCGAGGTGATTCAGAGGGTCTGCTATGAAGCGGAGCCGACTTGCGAAACGTGCGGGCCGACCAGGGGTCGGCTTCGGCGGGGATATATGAATCGCAATAGCCGCGCCCTCTCGCTCTACGCCGTCGCGCTATTTGCCTTTCTGCACGTCCCCTTGCTGATTCTGGCGGTATTCAGCTTCAATTCCTCAAAATTCACGCTGTGGGAGGGCTTTTCCCTGCGCTGGTACCAAGCCGCGTTCTCCAACGCGCAACTGGCGGAGTCCACCGGCAACAGTCTCATCATTGCCACCGTCGCAACCCTTCTTGCCACCGTCCTCGGAACCCTATGCGCTTACGGTCTATGGAAGCGCCGGTCAAAGCTGCTCGCCGGATCGTTATACCTTTCGTTGGTCACGCCGGAGATCGTCAGTGGCGTGGCGCTGCTGGCGCTGTTTCAGTTTGTCTTCCGTTTTCTGAGTGTGCAACTCGGCATGCACACGGTGATTCTGGCGCATGTTTCGTTCTCGCTCGCATATGTGGTGGTGGTGGTCAGCGCGCGCTTGCGAACCGTGGACCCCGCGCTCGAAGAGGCCGCGCTCGATCTCGGCGCCAATGAATGGGGCGCGTTTCGCTATGTAACACTGCCGTCCATCGTGCCAGGCATCGCCGCGGCGGCGCTGCTGGCGTTCACGGTTTCCTTTGACGACTACGTGATCACCAGTCTGGTTGCGGGCGTCAATTCCGAAACATTGCCGATGGTGATTTACGCCATCGCGCGCCGAGGGGTCAATCCGGTGGTCAACGCCATCTCGGCGCTGATCGTTTTCGGATTGGGTTTGCTAATTTTGGTATCGGAAAGGCTGCGGACCCGATGAATCGCCGTCATTTTTTGCTCGGGATGGCCGGCCTGGCGGCGTGCCGCCGCGATATGCGGCCACGCCTGAACGTGTTCAATTGGTCTGAGTACATTCACCCGGAAACCGTTCCCCGGTTTGAAGCGGAGTTCGGCGTGCGCGTCCACTACGCCGTTTACGAAAGTAACGAAGAAATGCTGGCGCGCGTGTTGAGCGGCAATTCGGGCTGGGACGTGGTGTTCCCCACCGATTACATTGTCGAACCCATGCTGGCCAACCAGTTGCTCGCTCCGCTCGATCACAGCTTGCTCCCCAACACCGGCAATCTCGAAACACGCTTCCAGCATCCGGACTGGGATCCATCGCTCCACTGGTCGATCCCGTACATGGTCATTGCCGCGGGCATTGCATACAACCGCAAGCTGGGTTGGGTTCCCGATGCCTGGGCTGATTTGTGGGACCAGCGCGTGCGGGGCAGAATGACGATGCTGGACGATCCGTTCGACGTTCTGGCCGCTTGCCTCAAGAAGATTGGGAATTCCATCAACACTTCTGACGTAGCGCAATTGCGGGCCGCGCAAAGCCAAGCCATCGCGCAGAAGCCGCTGCTGCGCGCTTATTTGAACGCCGAAGTGCGCGATCAACTGGTGAGCGGCGACGTTCTCGCCGCGCATATGTGGAACACTGTGGCGCAACAGGCAATCGACGCGTCGTCCGCCATCGGATTCGTGTACCCGCGCGAGGGCTATGCCGTCTATCCGGACAGCATGGTGATTCTGCGTGAGAGCAAACGGCCGGAACTCGCGCACCGGTTCCTGAACTTCCTGTTGCGTCCCGATATCGCCGCTGCCAACGCCCTGGCCGCGCGAACCACCACCACCAATGCGGCCGCGCGGAAACTGTTCCCGCCGGAGTTTCGCGATAACCCGGTGCTCTATCCCGGCGCGGAGACGGTGGCGGGCGGTGAATGGGCAAAAACTTTGGATCCGGGTGCGCAGCGCCTGCGGGACCGCATCTGGACCGAAATCAAATCGGCCTAGGATTGCTTGAATCAAGTAGTACCTCCGTCTAACCCCGAACGTCAGTGAGGGGATGGCGCTCGATCCCCTTACTGACGTTCGGGGCTAGACATGGTGTCAATCTGGTTCAGATATGTAGAAACTCCAGAGCACAGACGCTGGGCCGAAATCAAATCCACCTAGGATTGTTTTATACTCGGAGCGTGACGTACTTTCTGGCCGGTCTGGTTCTGGGTGGCGTCCTGGTTGGTTTGTGGATGCGAGCCAAGCTGGCCCGCCTCGAAGCGGCCCGCGAGTTTGCCGACAATTCGGCGGCGAAGCTGAGCGAGACCTTTCAGGGCCTGGCGGACGCCAGCCTACGGTCTACTCAAACCGCGCTTATGACGCAAGGCCAAGCCGCCGTGGAAGGCGCCGTGAAGCCTCTAGGCGACTCGCTGGTCCGCTTGGAGACTCAGGTTCGCGAATTGGAACGAGCGAGAGAAAAAGTCTTTGGAAGTCTCGATCACCAGTTGCAATCGCTCGCTCGCGAAACTCTGACGCTTTCGAACGCGCTGCGGTCCCCGCAAGCTCGGGGCCGCTGGGGAGAAACGACCCTTCGCCGCGTGGCTGAACTTTCCGGCATGGTGAAGAACTGCGACTTCAGCGAACAGCAGACTCATGATGCTGAAAATGGCCGCATTCGGCCGGACATGATCGTGCGTTTGCCTGGCGGCCGGCTGCTCGCCGTGGATGCCAAAGTCCCGCTGACCGCGTACCTCGATGCCGTGGGCGCCGCCGACGAGTTTGCGCGACGCGCCGCCATTCAAAGGCATGCGGCGCAAGTAGCGGAGCACGTCAAACAACTCGGCGGCAAGCAGTACTGGGCGCAATTTCAGCCCGCGCCGGAACTGGTAGTGTTGTTTCTGCCGGGCGATCACTTCTTCAGCGCCGCGCTCGAGATCAATCCCGCGCTGTTGGAAGACGCCATGGCGCGCAAGGTGGTGATAGCTACGCCGGTGACGCTGATCTCGATTCTCAAGGGCATTGCCTACGGCTGGACGCAGGAACAATTAGCCGAAAACGCCGAAGAAATCCGTCGCGTTTCCAAAGAGCTGTATGAGCGCGTGCAGACAGTCTTCGAATACTACGCCGACACCGGCCGCGCACTGGAAAAAACTGTGGAGGCGTACAACCGCTCAGTGGGTTCGTGGGATTCGCGCTTGACGCCTGCGCTGCGGCGCTTGAACGAACTTGGCATCGGCAGCGATGAGCCGGCAGCGGTGGAACCGGTAGACATTGTCACCCGGCGGCCGCGCGCGTTGGGAGCGTAGAGCGTGCCTATGGGTTAGGCGCCAGTCGATACAAACCTGAGGAA
>DATFZA010000283.1:0-18657 GCA_035314765.1 Bryobacteraceae bacterium | reverse complement strand
CCGGTGCTAAGCCCTTCCGCTAGACCTTTGGCTCGCCGGTCGGCGTCGTCAAGCTCAGAAATCAGCCGACGCGCCCATCGAGGTAACACGGTGGAAGTTGCTTCAGCCACAGCCGGCAGTATATACCGATCAAACGATGGAATGACTGGCCGGCCAGTGTTTGGGTCATGGCTGCACTCGAACTCGCGCGACGGGTCACGAGGAAAGAAGCCAGCGTGGCGAATGCTATGACGTTGCACGGGCGCCCTTTGGGAAAACATTTGGCCGACGGCGGTGGTCTAACGAAGATTGACAGTCTTTGTTATTGGCGATAGAGTGAAAGGAACAGGAGCGGCCTGCTATGAATGTTTCTCTCACCCCCGAGCTTGAAAAATTTGTCAGCGCCAAAGTTGAAGGTGGCCGCTACGGTTCGGCCAGCGAAGTGGTCCGCGAGGCGTTGCGCCTGCTCGAAGAACACGACCAGAACAGGACCGCGCGGCTGGCGGAATTCAATCAGGAACTTGGGCGGCGGCTAGAGTCGCTCGACCGCGGCGGGCACTTCAAGCCCACTGAAGCTCGCGGCCGGCTTAAGAGTAAGTCCGATCAGCGCCGAAAATCCAAAGCGTAACCGGATATATTCTCAGCGAAGTTCAATGCGTTTGAGGCCATCGGGCGGACACCAGGGCACCGGTCATAGCGTCAGAAGTACTCGCGCATCCGCTCCCTCACGGTCGCGGTTCTGTTACGGAACGGCGCGTCCGCAAGCGGCCAAGCGTTAGTACTCTTGACGCCATGTTTAACTATCCGGTGTTGTTTTGTCGAGCCAGAGAGACTCTTCTCTCGTGTTCCTTGTTCGCCTATGATAATTCCATGCCAGTCGCGCTGGTTACCGGAGCATCTCGGGGCGTGGGGCGCGGTGTCGCCGTTGGCTTAGTGGAAGAAGGTTTTACCGTGTTCGCGACGGGTCGAAGCATTGAGTCGGCGGATCTACCGTCTTCGGTGGTGCGTATCCAATGCGATCATCGTCAGGACACGGACACGTCACGCGCGTTTCGACGAATCGCGGACGCCGGCCAAGGGCTCGACGTGCTGGTCAATTCGGCTTGGGGCGGCTACGAGAGGATGGTGGAGGACGGGAAATTCACATGGGGCCTCCCGTTTTGGCAACAGCCGTCGCATCGGTGGGAAAGCATGATGGACGCCGGCGTTCGTTCTGCCTTTATTGCTTCGGCGCGGGCGGCGGAAACGATGATCGCCCGGCGCCACGGATTGATCGTCAACATAAGCTTTTGGGCAGCACAAAAGTATGTGGGCAATACAGTCTACGGCGCCGCCAAAGCGGCTACGGACAAGATGTCCTCTGACATGGCTCACGAACTTCGCGAGTACGGTGTAACGGTCGTATCGCTGTACCCAGGTCTAGTGAGAACGGAAGCCGTCATGGCGGCTGCACAGGGCGGGTGGCTAGACCTCTCCAATAGCGAGAGCCCTGAGTTCATCGGAAAGGTCATCGCCGCGCTCAATGCAGAGCCCGGACTCTTCGAACGTTCCGGTAGAGTGCTCATTGCCGCGCAGCTAGGGAAGGAACTTGGAGTCGTGGACACGGACGGCAAACAACCGATCCCGCTCACGTTGGCAACCGTGTAGGGCGTGGAAGCACGTTCATGGTTCGTGGCGGCGGGACGCGCAATCTCGCGGAAGGACTTGGTAGGGACGGGCAGATTCGAACTGCCGACCTGTCGCTTAGGAGGCGGCCGCTCTATCCATCTGAGCTACGTCCCCGCCAGTGTACACTCCGATCTTACCAGCGCTTGAGACCTTTTTGCCCGATATCGCGGCGATAGTGCATCCCGGCGAAGTGAATCTTCTCGACCTCCGCATAGGCATTGGCGATCGCGGAGCGCAGATCGGCGCCGGACGCCGTCACGCCAAGCACCCGGCCTCCGGCGGTGACCAGATCATTTCCAACTTGCCGCGTGCCCGCTTGAAAAACGGTGGCTCCGTCCATTGCCGAGATCACATCGCCAGTCCGCACGATGCCGGGGTAACCGGCAGCGGCGAGCACCACGCAAACCGATGGCTCGGGATGCCAGGTCAAACCGCTGGCGTCAAGTTGGCCGCGCGCCGCGGACGCGAGCAGCGGCACAAAATCGGAAGACATGCGGTGCACAATGACCTGGGTTTCCGGGTCGCCCAGACGGGCGTTGAACTCCAGCACGCGCGGCCCCTCCGCCGTCATCATCAAGCCGGCGTAGAGGAAGCCAGTGAACGGACTGCCTTCCGCACCCATGATCCGGATGGCCGGAAGAATGACCCGCTCGATAATTTGCTGTTGCTGGGGCTGGGACAGAATCCGGCCGTCGCAATACGCGCCCATGCCCCCGGTATTCGGACCGAGGTCTCCGTCGAAGACCGCTTTGTGATCCTGAGTGGGATCGAGAACGGCAACGCGCTCGCCATCGCTCAGAACAATGAAGCTGACTTCCTCGCCGGTGAGAAATTCCTCGATCACCAGTTGTGAGCCGGGCTGCAGAAGGTGTGTAATGGCTTGTTCGGCCTCCATTTGGGAGTGGGCGGCAATCACTCCCTTGCCTGCCGCCAGACCGTCGGCTTTGAGGACGACAGGCGTGCCCATCCGGCGAATTGCTTCCAGGGCTTTGTCAGGCGTATCCACGATCACGAATTGAGCGGTCGGAATGCCGGCCCGCTGCATAAAGGCCTTGGCGAACGCTTTGCTCGACTCCAATCGCGCGGCCGCGGCGTTTGGGCCGACAATGGGAAAGCCTCGAGAGCGAAACTGATCTACGATTCCGGCTGCGAGCGGAGCCTCGGGACCGACGATTGTAAGATCGGGCTGAAGCGAATCCGCGATGGCGAGATAGTCCTGGCCTGGGATGCAGACGCCCAGCCGAGCCATGCCCGGATTGCCCGGCGCGGCGTAGATCTGCTTCACCTCGCTCGATTGCGCGATCTTCCAGCAGAGCGCGTGCTCGCGTCCGCCTGAACCAATGACGAGAATCTTCAAGAAGGCAAGCTAACACAAAACCCGGGGACGGAGGTGTCCGTCCCCGGTTACTGTTTTCCCAAACAGCCGGCGGAAAAGAGCCGCGCGTCCATGCGGTTCAATCGGGGAACCGCTTCCGGCGGCAGCAGAGGCATGTGCCGAATTTCGCAAAGATACGACGGGATGTCCCAAAGTTGCGCGCTGGTGGTCATCCAGTCGAGACCGTCGAAGCGCCGCAGATTGACGGGACGCGAGTAAGCACGGAGCGTTTTCTCGCGCCGCAGATTGAAGTAGTGCTCGAAATAGGACATCGCCAGCTCGCGGATGGTTCGGTACACCGGCTCGCGAAAGCGGAGACCGGAGAAATTGGATTTCGCCACCGCGCCCCAGCAGCCATGCTCCCGGAACACCGCCAGCACGTGATCGGTGTCCCGAGTCGCTTCGAGATCGACGATCAGCGGCGGATGGCCCTGCTGGCGCAAAGCCGCGGCAGCCAGAAGCGCGCCTTCCATGCAGTGCGCCACGCGCTTATCGAGCACCGTGCGGGGGCTATAGCAGGTGGGACCATGGGGCTCGGTGTTATAGACGATCTCCCGGTCGAGGAAGGACTGGACCTTGGCCGGCGTGTTCAGGCGGCGCAACTGGGGATTTTCTGGCAAGCTTCATTCTATGCTGGGAAACTTCGGGCTAAGCCGGGAACTTCGGTCTAAACTGCACGCCTGAAACCCTGGCTTCGTCCAGATATTTGATGGTCTGCTGTCGCTGGTTCCTGCTCACGCTGTCTTTGGCTGCCTGGGCCGGAGTTTCGGCGGACCAGTTGTTTTCGCAAGGGCAGGCGGCTGAGAAGGCGGGCGATATAGAGAGGGCGTATTCGTTGTATGCCCAGGCTGCCGCCACCAAACCGAAGAACCGCAAGTACTGGGCGAAAGTAGAGGCTCTGCGCCCGATGGTCAACGTGCTCGAAACGGGTAAGATGATGCTGGGCGGGCAGAAATCCGCCAACGCGGCGGCGGCCAATGCTCCGGCCTCCAAGGCTTCGGCCTCGGGGACGGCCGCTTCCGAGCCGCCAGACCTCTTGGGCACGATCAGCGACCGCGATCTGGAGGAAGCGCGGCGTCCGCTGCCGCCAGCAGTCGTTGCCGCTTCAAAAGAGCACCAAGATTTCGATATTAGGGGCGATGGAAAAGCCATCGTGGAACAGGTAGCAAAAGCCTTCGGTTTGATGGTCATTTTCGATGAACAATACAAGCCCGTGCAGAGTAGCCGGTTTCAGTTGAAAGATGCGGATTTCCACGACGCGATGCATGCGGTCGAGATGGCCACCGGAACTTTCTTCGTTCCCGTCAGCGCTCGCGCGCTATTCGCCGCCAACGACACCACCCAGAAACGTACCGAGTATGACCGGGACGCCGCAATCGTGCTCCCAATTCCGGAGCCGATGACGGTCCAGGAGGTGCAGGAGATTCTGACCGCGGTGCGCGGAGTTCTGGATGTCACCCGCATGATGGCGGACAACGGCCGGCGGCTGGTATTGTTTCGCGACCGCGCCTCCAAGCTGCGTGTGGCCGAGGAACTGTTCCACGATCTCTCGCGTCCGCGGCCTCAGGTCAGCGTTGAGGTTGAGGTGATCACTACCGAGGTCAGCAGTTCGCTTCACTATGGGCTCTCGCTGCCCACTTCTTTCTCACTGCTGGCCGTGGGCCATTTCGCAGCCAACATCTTGGAGGTAATAAACCCGGGCAACTACTTAACGTTCGGGGGCGGGAAGAGCGCTCTGGGATTCAGTCTCACCAACGCCAGTTTGTTTGCGGTGCTGAGCCAATCCAATTCCACGACCTTGCTGAAGTCTCAGGTGCTCGCCCTCGACGGCCAGCAAACGAGCTTGCATGTCGGGGAAAAATATCCCATTGCCACTAATTTGTACCTCGGCAACACCAGTCAGTCGGGCCAGGTGTTTACGCCGCCGCCGACCTTCAGCTTCGAGGATTTGGGCTTGTCGCTGAAACTCACCCCTCACGTTAACGGCACCGAGGACGTATCGCTGGATATTACGGCGGAATTCAAGCTGCTGGGCGCGACGTCCTTCAATGGCATCCCCGTGGTGGCTAGCACGAAGTACGATTCCAAAGTGCGTGTGCGCGAGGGCGAGTGGGCGGTGTTATCGGGCCTCGTCACGGCTTCGGAAATGCGCTCGGTCACCGGTTTCCCGGGCCTGACGTCCATCCCGTTCCTGCACGACGATAAGGTATCCCGGGATCGGGGAGAGACGCTGATTGTGCTCAAACCTCACCTGGTGAACCTGCCACCCACGGAAACGCCAACCACCACCCACTGGATCGGCACCGAGACCCACCTGCGAACGATTTAGCGGCTCACTTGGCATCGAAGACGTGAATGCCGTTCCAGTCTCCGGGAAGTTGCGCTGCAAACGCACGGCACCTTTGGGCTAAGACCTGACTAGGCGCATCGTGCAACTGCGTTTCGAGCAAGGCGAGGGCGCCCCGAAAATCGGCGCGTTGATAGCAACTGAACGCCTGTTCGTAGCATTCCATACAAGCGGGGCGTTGCACGCCGTTTTTCTCGGACACCAACTCATAGATCGTGATCTCTTTGGTCTTTCCCTTGACCGCTACGCGGTCCAGCAGACGGAATTCGAAGTGGTCTTTGGTCGCCTGGTAAATGGTTTCGCTCGCGATAATCCAGGTCCCATAATACTTGTTCAGGCCCTCGAGCCGCGAAGTGAGATTGACGCCGTCCCCGATGGCCGTGTAATTGAAGCGGTCCGGCGCTCCGAAGTGTCCGACGGAGGCCTGGCAACTGTGCAGTCCAAAGCGCGTCTCAAAACGGGGAGCATTGCCCCATGCGTCTGAGGCATAGAGCTCTTGCACCGCCTGGCGGCAATGAAGGGTGGCCCGGCAAGCGCACAACTCATGGTCGGCCACCTCCTCCGGCGCGTTCCAAAAAGCCATAACAGAATCGCCGATAAACTTATCGATAGTGGCATTTTCGTGCTGGATAACGCCGGCCATCACCTGAAGGTATTTTCCCAGGATTTCCGCCAACTCGTCGGGCGGGATTTGTTCGGAAATCGACGTGAAACTCCGGATGTCGGTAAAGAGGACAGAAAGCTCGGAGCTCTTGCCTCCGAGCACCGGTTCCTGGCCGCCTTTGTAAAGCTGTCGCACCAGATTGACCGGCACATATTTGCTCATGGCGCGCATGGCTGTTTTCGCTCTCTCAAGTCCGCTGAGGACCTCTTCGACGTCGCTCAAGTAAGAAGCGTGGTGCCCCGGCGTGAATTCGAACTTGTTCATCTTCGAGGCTTCCTGCAAAATGAGCGACTCCGCCCGAACGACGCCCCGAATGATGAGGCCGAAGGTCAGGATCAAAGCGGTCATCAGAACCAGCGAAGCCAATAAAACCTGTTGCCGGATTTGTATCAGGCGGCCGAGATAAAAATTCCTGGGGACGACAATGCCAACAATCCAGCCCTGAGTTTGCAACAGACTTCTGAAAGTACAAAGATATTCCATCCCTTGAAAGTGAAAGTTGGTCGCGGCCTCAGGCTTGTCGTCGGGATCGATGTTCTTCAAGACCGGTTCCTGAAGCGCCCGGGCAACCACAGGAGGAACCTGATCGGGCGAGATCCGTAAATCGTCGCCCGAAACCGTAAGCATGTTCTTGTTTCCAAATCCGCTGATTAATCGTCCCTGGTTATCGCACAGGAAGATCTGGTGCGGATCGCGCTCACCGGAACTGGTGGAGATGTGCTGTTGTACCGCGCCGTTGATTTTCGCTTGCATGAGGCCGATCCGAAGAACGCCTTCAAAGCGCCCCTGGGAACTGGCGATGGACTTTTGTACGCTGACTTCCACCCGGCGCTGCTCCTCCGGCAGGCTCTCGTCGAGTTGCGACCAATGCAGATCGGTGGAAATCAGTTGCCCGTAAAAATCCCCCGCGGCCTGCTGAAAAGTGGGATGCGAGGTGGGATCGGGCGCGGCAAGAAGTTCCTTTGGCGCGGTTGCATTTTTCGACGCGTCTTGAGACACGATCAGCGACTCAGAGACAAATCTCGTTTTGTCGAACCAAGTCCGCTTGTAGACGTACTCACCCACGTTCATGGACCGGAGAACCGCGATCTGGCTGGATAAGGCCGGATTCTTATCGGGTTTGATCCGTCCGTCTTTGCCGCTCTCCGCGTAGGTCAGGCTCGCTTCCGAGATATTCTGATTGGCCAATAAGAGCGAAAGCAATCCCTGCTTCACTTCCTCCGTGTGCATGGGATTGATGAGGCCGTATTGAACCTGCTGTTCGAAGTGATCGGCAGCCAAAGGGGCTTCGTTCAAATAGTCATTGACGCGCTGAGCGACCTCACGGCTCGCCAGATCCCGGTAGCGCTCGGAGCTTTGCAGAATCGTTTGCTCGGAGCCGTTCAGCACCAGGTAGAAAACCAAAGTCAACCCGAGCAACAGCCCGAGGAGGCTGACGCCGAAAACTTGCCGGAGCGTTGGACGTTTTATTGCGCGCATCGAATGCCAAAATTCAGGATACCTTGGCATGGTCTTTGTTGGCCACTGCGGGATCGGATTCGAAATGCAGGTCAAAAGTGTGTCTCCCTATTCATAGTGTTTTTACATGGCAGTACCGTATCTCCTATAGGGTGGAGAAACTGGCAAAAACCGGAGGCAGAGGCGAACCGGAGGCAGAGGCGTCTGACCCTCTGGCACCCTCGGCACCGACAACAGACAAATGGCACCCACCTGCAAGAGGTGTTCAAGCGGCACGCCGGATATCGGAGCGAGAGCGGACAAGAAAATGCGAGGGCACCGAAACGCGGTTGGCCCATCTCCCATTAGCGTGTGTTTCCTTAACCTGCGTTCGGAAGCTCATATAATAGGCGTTTGCCCATCACCAGAGTCTTGATCGCTAATCGCGGCGAAATCGCCGTGCGTGTTGCCCGGACTTGCCGGGAAATGGGGATCGGCTCGATTGCGGTTTTTGCCGATGCGGAGCGCGGGTCGCCCCACACCCGCGCCGCGGACGAGGCGGTCCATGTTGGCGAGTCCTACCTCGACATCGAACGCCTGATCGCTTGCGCGCACACGGCCGGCGCCGATGCGGTTCATCCCGGATATGGGTTTCTGGCCGAGAATGCCGGCTTTGCCGAGGCTTGCGCGCAGGCGGGCCTGATCTTTATCGGACCTACGCCGGACGCGATTCGCGCCATGGGCTCAAAGACCGGAGCGCGTCAAATCGCCGCCGTGGCGGGTGTGCCGGTTCTACCCGAGTACGCGCCGGATGGGCCGATCGAGTTCCCGCTTCTGGTGAAGGCGTCGGCGGGAGGCGGCGGCCGCGGAATGCGGATCGTCCACCATGCGGGAGAGCTTCCGGACGCCATGGAGTCGGCGCGAGGCGAGGCGCAGAGGGCTTTCGGCGATGGGACGCTGCTGCTTGAGAAGTACATCCAAGACGCGCGTCATATCGAATTTCAGATTTTCGGGGATCTGCACGGCAATGTGATTCACTTGCACGAGCGCGACTGCTCCGTTCAACGGCGCTATCAGAAACTGATTGAAGAAAGTCCCGCGCCAGGATTTACCGAGCAACTGCGGGAGCGCATGGGCGAGGCCGCGGTGGCAATTGGCCGCGCTATCCACTACACCAATGCCGGCACCGTGGAGTTTCTCTTGGGGCCGGACGGCAGTTTCTACTTTATTGAGGTGAACACGCGCATCCAGGTGGAGCATCCGGTGACGGAACTGGTGACCGGCATCGACCTGGTGCGGCTGCAGATCGAAGTGGCCGAGGGCAAACCGCTTCCGGCCCGGGTGATTGTGCGCGGCGCGGCCATCGAGGCGCGGATTAATGCCGAGGATCCGCATAACGCCTTTATGCCATCTACCGGCAAGGTTGAGGTTTGGCGCCCTCCGGCGGGAGTTCGCGTGGACACGGCGCTGGAAGCAGGCGCAACCATCGGAGTGGAGTACGACTCGTTGCTGGCCAAGATAATCGCCTTCGGGGCGAATCGGGAAGAGGCGCGGCGCAGATTGGCGCACGCTTTGCGGCAGACGGCTCTACTGGGTGTGAAAACCAATCGCGAGTATCTGATCCAGGCGCTGGAAGAGGAAACTTTCCAAGCCGGAAACGCGCACACCGCGTGGCTTCCGCAACCGTCCGCTCCCTCGAAGGACTGGTTCGAGCACGCTACCGCCCTGGTGCTACATGGCGAGCTGCATGATGAGCTGCATGAGAAGCCGAGGCGGCCGGCATCACTGCCGGGCGTTCCGCCAAATTACCGCAACAATCCTTACCGCGACCCGGCGGTTAAGTTGAATGTAAATGGACACGATCACACCGTCACCTGGCGGTGCCTTTCGAAAGGCCGGTACCGTGTGAATGGGGGCGAAGTGGAGATGGTGTCGGTGAGCAGCGAGGCGATTTCGCTGCTGATCGACGGCATACAGCGGACGTACAACATAAAATACGCAAGCGATGCAACTTATGTCTGGTCGCAACAGGGCAGTTCGGAAATCAAGAAGTTGACGCGCTATCCGCGCAAGCCCGGCGCGGCGGGCCGGGAAGCCGCCAACTCTCCGATGCCGGGAAAAGTGTTGCGTGTGGTTGTCCAAACCGGCCAGTCAGTCTCCATTGGCGATGTTCTCCTCGTGCTGGAAGCAATGAAAATGGAGCAGACGATTCGGACTACAATCAACGGAGTGGTGGCGGCGATCCTGGTGGAACCCGGCCAGGTGGTCATGCCCGCCCAAAAACTGGTCGAAATTAATTCCGAGGAGAGCACCTCATGAGCCAAGTAGCCACGGCGGTCGAGAGCAAAACACAGTTTCCGCCGTTCACCGAAGAAGACAACCTGATCCGGCAGACTGTAAAGCAGTTCTGCCTGCAGGAAATCGCGCCGTTCGCCGAGGAGTGGGATCTGGCCGGCATCTTTCCGCGCGAGTTGTTCAAAAAGGCGGGCGATCTGGGGCTGTTTGGTATTCGCATCGATCCCAAGTATGGCGGCGCAGCCATGGACTGGTGGGCCACCACCGCGTATATGGAAGGCATGGCTTACGCCGACAGCGGCAGCGTGGGGATGGCGCTGATGGTGCAGTCCGATCTCACCTTGCCGGTGATCGATGAGCTAGGCACGCCCGAGCAGAAGGAAGAATTTCTACGGCCCGGCGTCGCGGGCGATTTGGTGGGGGCGTTAGGGATCAGCGAACCAGGCGGCGGCAGCGACGTGGCCGCGATCAAGACGCGGGCGAAACTGGATGGCGGCGATTTCGTGATCTCCGGACAGAAACTCTGGATCACCAACGGCACGCGCGCCGACTTTATTGTCCTCGCCGTGCGCACCGGCGAGGAAGGCCACAAAGGCGTTTCTTTTGTGCTGTTCCCTACCAAGACGAAAGGCTTTTCGGTAGGTAAGAAGCTGAGCAAGGTGGGCAACATGGCTTCCGACACCGCGGAGTTGTTTTTTGACGAGTGCCGTATTCCGAAACGCTACCTGCTGGGCGAGTTGAACAAAGGCTTCTACTACGTGATGCACAACTTCCAGGGCGAGCGCCTCGCGGCCGCGATATCGGCGGTTGCGGGTTCGGAGAAAGCCCTGCGCGACGCCCTGAATTATGGCGCGGAGCGGACGGCCTTTGGCACGCCGGTTCGCAAATTTCAAGTCTGGAAACATCGCTTCGCCGAACATTTGACCAATCTCGAAGCCGGCAAGTGGCTGGTCTATCGGGCGGTGGATATGATGAACCGCGGGGAAAAGTGCGTCCGCGAAATCACCATGGCGAAGCTCTACACATCCGAACTGGCGCAAAAGGTGATGTACGACTGCATGCAGATTTGGGGTGGTTTTGGCTACACAACCGAATATCCTATCGGACGGGCGTGGCGCGACATGCGTCTGAATACCATCGGCGCAGGCACCTCTGAAATCATGAAGGAGATCATCGCCAAGGAAGAAAAGATTTGATGGTGCGCACAGGCTAAAGCCTGTGCCACGAGATGCTGCTGACTGCTGGAATCAGGTAGCACCTCCGTCTAACATGGGCAATATGGTTCAGAAATGTACAAACTCCAGGGACAGGCTAAAGCCTGTGCCACCAACTGATGCAAAATGATTGGCAATGGGTGGCACAGACTTCAGTCTGTGCTATCGGCCGATTTACCGACCCGCCCCACCAGGAAGCCTCATGAGTTCCACTTACAAAGCGATCCGCTATCACGTTGAGAACGGGATCGGCCGCATCGTTCTCAATCGCCCAGAAAAGCGCAATGCTCTCAACCGGGAAGTCCTCACGGAACTTCATCAAGCGATGAGCGAGTCGGCGTTGGATCCAGCCGTCCGCCTGATTCTGTTGAGCGGCGCGGGCTCGGACTTCTGTTCGGGCGCCGATCTCTCTGGACTCCAACGCTCATTTGAAGCGGGGGAAGCGGGCGCTCTCGATCAAATGGCCGACGCACGCGTTTTGGCTAAATTGTTTCAGGAGATGAGGAGTCATCCCCGGCCGATTGTCGCCGCGGTGCGCGGGCGGGCGCTTGCGGGAGGCTGCGGCCTGGCAACCGCTTGCGATATTATCCTCGCCGCCGAGTCCGCTCAATTCGGTTATCCGGAAGTGAACATTGGTTTTGTGCCGGCGATTGTGATGGCGATTTTGCGCCGCTCGGTCCCGGAGAAACGGGCGTTCGAGTTGATCACGATGGGCGAAATTTGCAGCGCGCGGGACTTTGCTTTAGTAAATCAGGTTTTTGCCGACGAGACGTTTGACATCGACGTGGATTCGTACACCGCTAGAATGGCGGCGAAATCGGCGTCCGCCTTGCAGCTATGCAAATCGCTCCTCTATCAGATGGACGGGATGAGTTTCGAGAGCGCGCTGGAGGCCGGCGTGCAAATTAACGCCATCGCCCGCATGACGGACGACTGCAAACGCGGCGTCGAACGTTTTCTGAAGAAAGCCTGACAATCGTCTGCGACCCGGTCTGAGACGATAGACTCGTGGAGCCTGTCGACATTCTCCAGCGCTACTGGGGCTACCAATCTTTTCGAGCCAATCAGGAAGCGATCGTGCGCTGCATTCTGGCCGGCCGCGACGCGGCCGTGGTGTTGCCCACCGGCGGCGGTAAATCGCTGTGCTATCAGATACCCGCCGTAGCCATGGAAAAAACCGCGATCGTGATCAGCCCGCTGATCGCCTTGATGCAGGATCAGGCCGAACATCTGCGGCAGATGGGAATCCCGGCCGGCGTGCTCAATAGCTCGACGCCGCCCGAGATGCGTTCGGACGTGATGCGGCGCGCGGTGCGCGGCGAACTACGGCTGCTGTATTTTTCGCCCGAGCGCCTGGCGATGCCACAGACCATCGAATGGCTGAAGCGCGTGCCCATCGGCTACTTCGCGATTGATGAAGCGCATTGCATCTCTGAATGGGGGCATGAGTTCCGCCCCGAATACCGGCAACTGGGCGGCTTGCGGGAGCAGTTTCCGGACCAGCCCATCGCCGCCTTCACAGCTAGCGCCACGCGCCAAGTGCGCCAGGATATCATCCGCCAACTGCGCCTGCGCGAGCCCGGCAAATTCATCGTCAGCTTTCATCGCCCCAACCTGACTTATTTTGTCCGCCAGTGCGACACTCGCACGCAGCCTTGGTATTTGCTGAACGCAGTTCGCGCGCATGCGGAAGGCAGCATCATTGTGTATGTGCCCACGGTAGCGCGCGTCGATTCCACCATGGATTTTCTGGCGGAACACGGCATCGCGGCCACTTCCTACCACGGTCAAATGGGCGCTGCCGAGCGGCGGAAAAATCAAAATCTATGGATGAATGATGAGGTGCGGGTGATGGTGGGGACGCTCGCCTTTGGCCTCGGCATTAACAAGCCGGCCGTACGGGCCGTGATCCATCTGTCCATGCCGAAGTCGCTGGAGCAGTATTACCAGGAAGCCGGACGCGCCGGCCGGGACGGGGAGCCGTCTGACTGCGTGCTGCTGTGGCAGAATCGCGACCGGGCGTTGCTGGCGCACTTCATCAACGAAACTGAGGATGCGGAGGAGCAGAGGCGCGCGTGGGCGCGCTGGCGCACCATCTGTTCGTTTGTAGAAGGTTCGGCTTGCCGTCATCGGCAGATCTGTTTGCATTTCGGAGAGACCCCAAAATGGGAGCGTTGCGACCGTTGCGATCAATGCGCCAAAACGCCGGAATGGCTGACGGACAAGGCGGTGCGCAAAGCGGCCGCGCAGCCCGCCGCTCGCAAGGCGGTGACAAAACCCGAGTCGCAGGCGCTGGGACTAGATCCGGAACTGGCGAATTTAATCCGCCATTGGCGCAGTGAGCTGGCCAAGGAAAAGGACACGCCACCCTACGTGATCATGCACGATACCAGCCTGGAGGATTTGTGCCGCAAGCAGCCCAAGAACAAGCGGGAGCTGATGGGCGTATCCGGCTTCGGCGAGCGCAAAGCGGAATTGTACGGAGGGGCGATCTTCGATCTGTTCTCGCGCTTCGCGGCGGGAGAGCGTGCGCCGGAGAAAGAAGCGAAGGCGGTTGCACCGGCTGATGAAACCATCGCGCTTCTGACGCAGGGGCTAACCTTCGAGCAGATCGCCGAAAGGCGCCAGCGTAAGATTGCCACCGTGGTGGATACTGTGGCGGACCTGGTGGAAAAGGGAAGGTTCCCGTTCCGCGAAGACTGGTTTGTTCCAGGCAGGATCGAGGCCATCCGAGCGGCCGCCGAACGATTGGGCGTGGAACGCGCCAAGCCCATCAAGGATGCGTTGCCGGAAGATGTGACCTATGGCGAGATCCGGCTGGTGTTGGCGGAGATGCGGCGGGAAAGGGCATGAAGCGCGACGCGACAATTGGACCCCGCCGACTAGGCCGGTGAACGCCATTTTTCTGAAATCACTGTCCTATCATTGAGCTTATGAAACACGTCATTTACGCGATGCAGTTCCGGGGCACGGCAACGCCCGGTGGAGAATCCGGAACCCTGAAAGTAACGACCAGCGCCACCAGTTGCTCGATCCGCAGCATTGCCGGCCCGGATGGCGTCGAGGGGGCTTTTCAGCCGGCCGAGGGCGGCATGGCATTCTTCGAGTCGGAAGTGCGGATGACCGGGGCAGACACGTTCGCCGAGACCGGCTCCGTCAGTTTTGGCGAAGGCGATAATTCGCTGAACTTCAGCACCATCGGCCAAGGGCATCTGGATTCGAAGACCATGACCGGCACGGTGATGTGGAAGATCGACAGCGGCGAAGGGCAGTTCGCCGGCGCCACCGGCAACATTACTTCCAATTTCTTCTTGTCTGCCGATGGCGCCGTAACGGACTATCACTTTGGCGTGATCTACGCCAAATAGGTGGTCAATTGCGCAAAAACTCCGCGATGACCGCGGGAACCGAGGCATCGAAGCCAGCTATGTTCAGTTGCCCCGCGTCCGCCGGAACGGGGACTTGGTACTCGCTGGTCATTCCAGCAACCACCAACTTCGCGGGTATCCTCAGCGCGTGGCGATACCGATCGAGCGCCTGCGACACACGGTCTTCCAGCCAACCCGGATTACCGGTCAGGATCAGGAACGCATCGACGGGAAGCGCGCGTTGCCGCGCGTCTTCTATCGGAAGCGATGGATCCGACAAACTTGGCAACCCGGCAATCGCCTGACAAACCTCGTCGAGTTGAGCCCTCGCGCCGATCCTCAGGCGCCAGAGCATCGCTCCGGCCTCTTTGCGCACGACCATCATGGCCATCGCGGCCGCCAGTTGCAGGGGCGCGGCAGGATCGATCGCGAGGTAAATGCGGCGGCCCGAGGGCTCGACATTGTCCATCGCCATATAGAACGCGTCCTCCAACGCCTTCAGGATGTTTGCCGCGCCGTGGCTTTGACCATACGCGAGCAACGCGGTTAGCAGCGCAATGGGATGCACCTTGGCGTTGACCACGCGCCGGCGATCCATCAGGCGCGCCACGACCAAGGCCGTCGCGGCGCTATGACCGCCCAGCAGACCGGCTTCGGTCATTTTGCCGAGCTGGTCCAACATGGCCGGATAGGGCATGTGTTCGAGCAGCGCTTCCCATACACGCGCGGATTGCTTCCACTCCGGGGGAATCATCTCATGGGTCAGGCGATCTTCTTCAATCCAGCGGACCACGTCGCTTTCGATTTTGGCGTTCTTGACTTGCTCCCAGGCATACACTTGCCGCAGCTCACCATGCCGGATATCGGCAGTGGCGAGATGACCGAGCGCGCCGTCCACGGCCCACTGAAAGACGGCGTTGAGGGCCGGGTTTTCGGCTTTAGGATGAGACAAGCGGATGAGGTCGGCATGCGTCCAGCCACCGGCGCCGCGGTCATTCATGATTTGAAAAGCCAGTTCACCCGCGGGCTTGGATAGATACCAGTTCGCGATGGCCGAGCGCAGACCGCGGCCCCATCCGCGGAGCCCGTCCACGAAGCTCGCAAAGGCGCAAAGGTCCGCTCCCGCGCGCGCCACTTCCGGCAGCGCGGCCAGAGCTGTGGCGTTGGTCAAAGCGCTCGCATGGGTTGAGCTAGAAGCCATGGCAAGCACCTGCAGAGCCGGCGTGTTTTGCGGCGCGCGGCCGGAAGTTGCGGTTTCCACCACGGTACGCACCACACGCAAGCCGTCCGCGCGCAGACAAGCTCGCACCGAAGGCAGGTCTTCGGAAGAAACCGGAGGGCGCGGAATGCAATAAACGTTGTCTTCGCTACCCATCAGCAGGAAGCGTTCCAAGCGCTTCCAGTGATCGGTTGCATGGTGCTCTGTTGGCAGAGTCTCGCCGCTGTTGGTAAATAAATTCAAATAAGTCATTGCTTCCTCTGAAAAATAATTCGATGCAGATAAGTTAAGTGCAATCCGGGGCAGGTCCGGATGCGTTTCGACCCGCATCTAAAGTGATTTGGCGCGCCTAGACGTTGCAGCTAGCGCCGGTTACAAGCGGTTAGTCACCGCTCTTGGGTTGGTCGAGGATTACCGGAGGGAAGGGCCAACGTGAAGGTAGCCCATGACATCCGCACTCTCGATGTCTTGTGGCCGAGTGTTATCGAGTGATTTGCGCAAAGAGCTGCCTCCTTCAGATACTAATTTCCTACTGTGTCAGGATATCATACTTGGCGGCTCGCGAACAACCGGTTTTTGATTAAAACCTGTTTAAAACCCATGGCTGAGTTTGTTACATTTCGTCACCGTGTCTAACCGAACGTCCGTGAGGGGAGGGGAGAGCTAGGCTTCAGCATGAGCCACCTCAAAGTGTGATTTACTGGAGCGGTGATCCAGACCAAGGTTGAGAATCGGGTTGCCACGCTGACCCTGCACCGTCCCGACAAGTTGAATGCGCTCAACGCCGAGTTGCTGACCGGCTCGATCGAAGCGTTGAAGAAATGGAGCGCCGATCCGGAGGTGGGAGCGATCGTCCTTACCGGTTCCGGCCGCGCCTTTTGCGCCGGTGGAGACGTATCGCGCATGGGCGGCGAGGCGGTTGAGATGCCGCTGGAACAGCACATCGATCAACTGCGGGCATCGCAGGAAATGTCCTGGCTGCTTTACAACAGCCCGAAGGTGACCATCGCCGCGGTGAACGGGTTCGCCATGGGCGCGGGATTGGGAATTTGCCTGGCGTGCGACCTGCGCATCGCTTCCGATCAGGCAAAATTCGGAACGGCGTACGCCAAGGTGGGATTCGGTGGAGACTTCGGCACCACCTGGCTGCTGACCCAATATGCGGGCGCACCCAAGGCCAAGGAGTTGTTTTTTCTAACCGACCCGATCGACGCAGCGGAGGCGCACCGGCTGGGCCTGGTCAATCGAGTGGTCCCGCATGAGCAGTTGCTGGCGGAAGCCAACAGCGTCGCGGAACGAATCGCGCAGGGACCGCTGGTCAGCTATCGTTACATGAAGGCCAATGTGAACTTGTCGACGCACTCGGACTTCCGCACCGTGCTCGATCGCGAGGCCGAAACGCACCTGCGCTGCGGACGGACGGAAGACCATCAGGAAGGCGTCCGCGCTTTTATGGAGAAGCGGTCGCCGCAGTTCAAAGGCCGCTAAGAACAAGATGAAACAGTTCGAACAAATCCTCTACGCCAAAGAGGGCCAAGTAGCAACCGTTACTCTGAATCGCCCCGCTAAGCTCAATGCCTATTCAGAGGTGATGGTGCACGAGATTCTGGCGGCGTTGGCCGACGCACGCGACGACAACGAAATCCGCGCAGTCATTCTCACCGGAGCGGGCCGGGGGTTCTGCTCGGGCGGCGACATCGGAACCGATTTCCAATACCCCACGCGCTATCGCGGGCACCGCATGGAATCGCTGCTCGAAATGCGGGAGAACATGCACCAGTTGGTGCTGTTTCTGCACCGCTTCGATAAACCGGTGATTGCGGCAGTCAACGGGCCGGCCGTGGCCGGAGGGTTGACGCTGGCCTTGAGTTGCGATTTCCGTATCGCCGCTGAGAGTGCGCGTCTGGGAGATACCAGTTTGCGTTTTGCGCTGATTCCGGATGAAGGGGGCGCCTTTCTGTTCCCGCGCTTCCTGGGTCTGGAGCGGGCCTTGAAGATGTCGCTGTTCTCGGAGGTTTATCCAGCTCAGCAAGCGAAAGAACTGGGCCTGGTGACCGAGGTGGTTCCCGATGCGGAGTTGATGACCACCGCGCGCGCTTGGGCCGGCCGTCTGGCAGCGGGTCCGCCCATCGCGATCCGGGTAACCAAGCGCATGATGTACAAGCAGCTCTCCATGAACATGGAGAATGCGCTGGAAGATGCGGCGCTGGGGACACTGGTCGCCAACTACACCCAGGATGTGAAAGAGGGAACCGCGGCCTTTCACGAAAAGCGCGCGCCCAGGTTTGAGGGGCGATAGCACAAAGGCCCGCCAGCATGTTTGAGAACAGCTCCATCTTTGTGGCCGGTCATCGCGGCCTGGTGGGCTCGGCTATCGTGCGGCAATTGCGGGCTTCGGGCTATCGGAATCTCCTGCTGCGTTCAAGGGACGAACTGGATTTGCGGGAGGCCGCGCAAGTCGATCGATTCTTCGCCTCCGAACGGCCGGAATATGTTTTTCTGGCGGCGGCCAAGGTGGGCGGAATCCTGGCCAACAGCACCTATCCAGTGGACTTTCTACGCGACAACCTGCTCATCGAGCTGAACGTGATAGAGGCCGCTTACCGGCATGGAGTGAAGAAGCTGGAGATGCTGGGATCGTCGTGCATCTACCCCAAGCTCGCGCCGCAACCCTTGCGCGAAGATTACCTGCTAAGCGGCCCGTTGGAGCCAACCAACGAATGGTATGCCATCGCCAAGATCGCCGGCATTAAGCTCGCGCAGGCGTACTGGAAACAACACGGTTTTCATGCGATCAGCCTGATGCCGTCCAACGTCTACGGCCCGGAAGAAAAATTTGACCTGACGACCTCTCACGTTCTGCCGGCGCTGATCCGCAAATTTCATGAAGCGAAGAATTCAGGAGCGGCTGAAGTCGTGTTGTGGGGCACTGGATCGGCGCGCCGGGATTTTCTTCATGTGGATGATTTGGCTGCGGCGGCCGCACAGTTGATGATCGAGTACGATGAGCCGGAAATCATCAATATCGGCAGCGGCGAAGACCTGACCATCGCCGAGTTGGCCGAGATCGTCCGGGGAGTGGTGGGCTTTG
>DATFZA010000282.1:0-3686 GCA_035314765.1 Bryobacteraceae bacterium | reverse complement strand
ACGGCCCAGGCGATCAGGAACTTGCGCTCTCTTGGCTGCAGCGTCATGGGACCGCCGTTCTGCGCACCAAACGAATACTGAACATGTCGCCGCCCGGGGAACGGCTCAACGGTAGAGTGAACTCGGAATTCTGAAAATACTTGGAGCTATCGAGCAGCTTGAGCAGCGGCGCGGCCTGCTCGGCTTCTCCACCGATATTGATCTGCTCGCGCGTCATCAGCAGCGAGTTGAGCCAGGCCGGCGCTTTGAGAATCTGCGTCATTTCGCGGACGGCGTCCATGTCTGTCTTGGTCTGGCGGCGGAAGTCGTCCAACACTTGCGTGCGGTTGCGGATGCTGGCAATCTGCCGGTCGAGGGCAATGGCCTGCTGGGCCCGCGGCTCGATCTTTTGAATCTCACGCTGCAGCAAACCTAAATACCGGCGGTCCGCGTAGCGCGGATAAGCCAATGCGGCGATCGCCAGCAGCAGAACGATGGCGGCGAGTGCGGCGCTGGGTATGTAGCGCAAGCGGGACGTAGCCTGGCGCTGTTCCTTGGGCAGCAAGTTCAGCGACAGCGCTGGCTGCGGAACCGCCCCTGCCAGCGCCGTGGCGTACGGGAGCGCAGTGCGGGAAAGGTCGGTGTCAGCGGGAGCGGCGATTGGCGAGGGCAATAGCGCTTCCAAAACTTGCGGTTCGGTTTCAGCGGGCAGCCGCAGTTCAGAAAGAGCAGAAACGCTCGCTCGGGGCGATTGGCTCTCAAACTGCGCCGAAAACAGCGGCTTTGACTCGCTTTCTCCGTACGCCTCCGTGCCCGACCAGGCGAGAATACCAGCGGGTGGCCGGCCATACACGCGCAACGCTGCGTAGATCGCCGCGGCCGAAAACGTCAACGCCCGCACCTTCACGCCCGCTTTGGCGAAAAGATCGGAATACTCGTCAATCGTCTCGCGCCGCGCGATCCCAACCAGGATCGAGGAACTCTTTCCGATACGCGCCCAATCGAATACCGCCTCGCCTTCTGAGTAAGGCTGGAGGCTGTCCATTTCAAACCGAATGGCGGAAGCCAGGTCCTTGTCGGCGACGCCGGGCAAGTGCACCTGCCGTACGACAATTTCATCCCGCGGTAGCAGAACCGTGGCTGCGCGATGGCCGGCGTCGAGTTTCCTCAGAAAACCGGCGTATTGCTCGCCCCACTCGGCGGCCGGAGCATCGCGGAATCCGGCGATGGTGCTTTCGCCCAGAATCGTGACGCCGCCCGGGCGCATGCGAATGACGGTTACCAACAGATCGGCCCCGGAGATGGCGATCCCCACGCCACTACCGATCGCCAGCCACTTCTGAAATTCACCCAGGTTCATCGGATTGAGTATGCGTTGTCGTACCAGCGCAAGAAATGATAGGGCGGGTTGTTCTGGAAACCGAAAAACTTCACGGTCGCGGCCACGCTTCGGCGCAAGTCGGAGGGCTGTCCGTCAGGCCGCCGGAGCCAGGCCGTCGCGCGCAGCGTCACCACCTTGCCGACGTTGATCGACAGGCGGGTAAAGCCCGGTCCGCTATCGCGAAATGGCGCTAGCTGCTCCATGCTGGTAATCGGGCTCGCGTTCCTGAGCGTCACTATGGCGCCTGCCGCCTCCGGGCTGATTCCGATCGCCGTCATGACAGAGGCTGGGGCCGAATTCACGTCAACGGGACCGTACGATCCGTACACCGACAGGGCGTCCTTAAGTCCCGGATGCGCGATCACGTTGCCTTGGGCATTGCGTGCGTAACCGCCGTAGAACAAGTCGGGCGTCACTCCTTGTATCAGCAATAACTCCTCTATCTCACGGAAAGACGCGTGGGGCGAATGAAAAGACGAAGGCAGCGCCAGATAGTGTTGGTCAAACTCGCTGAAGCCGCCCGGACTCGGCGAACGCCAGTCGACAATCCCCGCCGCGATCGTCTGCGCCTGAGCCGGAGAAGCGCCCGCCAGCAACGCTAAGTCGGCCAATTGCTCCGGCGGCGCGTTGTTGATGTTCAGTTTGGACGATTCCTGCATCACTTCCACCAGCGCGTCGCCCGTGGGAAACGAGAAGCGCAGTTGCGCGGTGGGCGATCTGTAGTACTTCGTATCGAGCGTTATGCCCCACTGAACGTGCAACAGCGCCCGGTCGATCGCGCCCGTGGCCAGGTAGTAGGTCTTGAGAGCGTCCACCTCGGTTGCGGTGCGTTCCGTCTCCGTGCGGACGGTATTGGCCACGGTGAAGGCGATGGCGGAAAGCGCAGCGGTGAGCCACAATACGGCCAATAGCGCGCTGCCTGCTTCCGATGCCTTACTGGTCGCCATACGGCACCAGCGGTAACCGGTTCACGCGTACCGGCTCCGTCATCGTCACCGGTTGCAGGCGGCCCGCATCCGGCGTCAACGGACCCATTTCAATGCGAATCGCATCCGGCAAATGATCAATCGAGTTCCAACTTGCCACCCATTTGGCGTCCTCATCCGGAGGAGCGCCCGCGGGCCGGGGGCTCCGGAAGGTAAACCGGCAGAAGGCCAGCTTGTCGGCCAGGACAAACGAATTGGCGCCGGTTTGAATGGGGAGAAACTGGGCGATCGGCGCATTGGAGCCGGGCTCCTGAATCACACCGGTACAGAACCGGCCGGCGCCCGCGGGCCCGGTATACAGCCATTCATTCAATACCAACCGGACGCCAGCGCCATTCTCGCCCGGTATGACCTGAAACTCGAGAATCTTCGGGACGCCACGCGACGCTTCATGCAGCGAATAGGTCGAGACAAAACGCATGGACGCCGGCAGGCCTTCGAAAAATGCAATTCGGGCGGGCGGGCCCTCGCTCGTCTTGAGGCACTCGGCGGGAACCGGCATCAACCCGGCAATCTGCTGCTCGAGAATTTGCTGCGTGCTCATCACCCGCCGATTGGACATCAGCCGGTCGTCCGCCTTCTGCATGGCACTTAGTCCGACGCGCATCGCCATCAGGAGACCGGCCGAAAGCAGGCTGACCAAAGTAACGGAGATGAGAACTTCGATCAGCGTAAAACCGCGCGCGCGCATCATGGCGCGGCCTCGCGCTGGAAATTCTGTCGAAAGCCCTCGAGCGAGAAGGTGCGCGGGTTTTCCCCGCGATTCCAGCCAATCTGCAGCTCGATTCTTTCCAAAATGGGAGTGCCGGGCCCGGAGTGCTCCGGCTTTTCAAACGGCGTCACCACGGCGCGCCACTCCATCGCCTCGCCCCCGGTCACCGACACGTCCCATGTCCCGTGGATCGGTTGATTGTCCGGTAATTTCTTGTCGAGCAGCAGTTCGTCCATCTTCTGGCGCGCCATCAGCATCGCGCGATCGTAATCGGTAAGCCGCGCAGCGTTACGCATGGAGGTCGACAGCGCCGACAACAGACCCGTCACCGCGATGGCCATGACGAGAGTGGCCACCATCACTTCGAGCAGCGTAAATCCGTTTCTCGGTCTCAAGGTGTTCAAGGCTTTTCGATATGAGGAACGCCCGTCATCGGATCGACGCTGACGATGAGTTCCGCATGCCGCCGGTTACTCAGACGTACGCCGAATTGGGGCACGGTCCCGCCTGGGTACATGAAAAAGCTGCGAGAAGATTGACTGCTATCGTCAACCATGGCCGGGACCACGTCGACGATCGTGATGCCGTCCGGCATCTCCATGCGGCGTTCAAACCCCGGCTCGCTCGA
>DATFZA010000281.1:0-5162 GCA_035314765.1 Bryobacteraceae bacterium | reverse complement strand
TGAGCGAATGGCTGGACGCTACTCCTCCGCCAGCTTCCCAATCGCCCGCTCCAGCGCTTCCTTCGTCATCGCGGTGCTGATGAACAGCTCCTGGCGTGCCCCTCCACTCAGCGCAATCGCCTTCCATCCATTCCCGGTTTGCACCGTAACATGCACCTTGATCTCGCCCTTAGCATCGCGCACTTTCCGGATCACCCCCGGAATAATCGACCGGATCTCCGGATTCGCCTCCAGCAGCCGCTCCAGCAAATCCCGCACGCCATCGATGATGCTGTGTTCAATCTTGAGCTTGCCTTGCGCCTTCCGTAGCTTCATTTGTATCGCTTCTTATACTGCACGTCGATGCCAAACGCGCCGCTTTCATCGCGTATCGCCACTAGCGCCCACCGCCGGCTCAAATCCCACTCTACCCGGATCAATTGTTCCTGCGCGCGGGTCAGGTTGGTGATATACGTCAGCGTCACTTCCTTCGAGATCTGTTGCTCCAGCGTGAGACGCGCCTGGGGAATCGCCGTCACATCCGTGAACTGCGGATCGATCTTGATATGGCTCACGCCGAAAAAGCGCTCCAGTCTTCCGTTTGATGGAGCGATCGCCTGGTTCACCAGCGCATTGTTGCCCGTCGCCAGAAAACTGCTCGTCACTCCAGTTTGCGTCGTGGCCAACCCTCCGGTCGCCGTCGGTACCCGGCCCACCGCAAGCAGCGCGATAATCTGATTCGGCTCAAACGGCGGATCGGACCGGTACGAAAAAGTCAGCTTGTTCAGTGGACCGGAGAACCGTATATCCACCGTGATCCCTCTCACCTTGGTTTCCAGATCCATGTCCAGAATCGGATCGATCTTCGCGGGATTGAAGAAGTTCACCTCGCCGCGCGTGATGCTGTATTTGTTGCCGAAGAAGTCGATCTCGCCGGAGGTCACCGTAACCGTGCCCACCACCACCGGCTTCAGCGAGTTTCCCCGAATTCGCAAGTTCGCTTCTGCCTGTACGTCGCGCGTCAGCGACGTCTGCAGTTGTAAGCTTTGCGCCGTGAGCAGCCGGACGTCGAATTGCAAGCCGCGCAGATACTCGCTCGAGGTGGCGGGCGTGGAGATGGGCCGCTGCGTCGCCGCTAGCAGACTTCCGATGTCGGTGCGCGCGCTCAATCCGGCGCGCAGCACTGTTACGGTGCCAGACAGAACGCTGCTCTCCGACGTACCCACCAGACTCAGATTGGCGCCCACCGTGATGCTGATGCCATCCGGACTGCGGTACCGCACATCCTCCGCTTCGGCCTGCAGCCGGTAAGTGACCGTGGAGCCCCGGAAGCCCAGAAAGCTCCCGGGTTGGAACGTCACTTTCCCGCCACCCGTAGTAGCCGACAGACTCTGGATGGTCGCGCGGTTGCGATCGAAAAGGATCACGCCGTTCGCCTCATCGATGCCGTTGGGCACGTCCTTAAGAAACAGCGACGCGTTCATTAACTCCATTCGCCCGTCCACGTCGGGCTGATCGTACGTACCGCGGATGGTGGCGCTGATCGCGGAACTCCCCGAACCCAGCAGGTCGGGATTGAAAAGCTGCAGGATCGCCAGGTTCACATTCCCGGAAAGTTTCAGATCCCAGGCTGTCTTTAGATCCAATGCGAACCGCCCCGTCGCTCGGAGCGTCGTGTCCTTGGCGGCGAATTCCGCTGACTCGATTTCGATCGCCTTGCTGGTCGCCCGCAGCAGCACCGGCTTGGCGTTTTTGATCACCAGATCCTTGGCCTGCACTCCGGCCAGCGGTTTCGCCGCGGGATCGGCGTTGATCTGCACCGTATTGAAGATCGCCCTGGCACGCAATCTATCCGGCTTCTTCAGCGGGCCCTCAATCCGTACCGTGCCTTGCACGTAACCGTCAAAGGGTAGCTTCTCGCGACTGTGTTCGCCGGGCGAAAGCTCGTGCAGCGTCGCCGCAGTCAGATGCGGAATCTCAATCTGCGCCGTGCCGGGATAGTCGCCCGTCAGTTGCCATTCGCCGATGCCCGTCAACTGGGCGTCCCGCAAATCGGCGCGCGCTTCCACCTGCAAGGTATCTTCGTGCGTGTTCGCCGCCAGCGCGACGTTGCCATAGGGATGGTTGTCTACCACGATGTCGCGAATTGAGCCTTCCGCTTCCAGCGATACCAAGTCCGCAACGCCGTGCGTCATCTTTGCGCTTCCCGACGCCTTGCCGCTGCTCTGGCCGCGAATCCCTGCGTGGAAGTCCTGAACGTGTTGGATCGAGGCCAGCCCCATGCCCGTCCCGTTTAGCGCAAAGCGAATTTGCCCCGTCTGCCAGTCGCGCGCTTCGTGCTGGTAGCTGCCCGTGACGGTAATCCGGCCTCCCGCCGCGTGGATCTCTCCATCGGAAACCGTCAGCGTGTGCTGGCTATAATTCACTTGTGCCGAGGCGCGCGTAATTTTTTCGCCGTACGCCTCAACATCCGCCGCTTTGATGGATCCATTGCCCTCGGGATCGCCCAGCGTGCCCTTCACCGCAAAATTAGCCGCCGCTACGCCTGTCACTGGAAACTTCTCATTGGCGACGCGCTTGAGCGGGATGCCCGTGGCCGTGACGGTAGCCGCGATCGCGCTCGAATCCACGGCGCGCCAATCTGACAACCCCACTGTCGCCAACGCGCCCTGCGCATGCAGAGATCCTTGATCGAGCGAAAATGAGCGCAGCGTCAGCAGCGAACTGGATATGTCCACTTGCGCCGAAAAGCGGTCAAACGTCTGTTGCTGGTACACGAAATTGGTCAAATGCGCGCTGCCAACCACATGACTGGCGTCGATCGGACCGGTAATCGTACCGTCAAAACGAGCCACTCCGCCATGCAACTCCACCGGCAGCGGAGTCTTCAATTGACGTCCCGCCACATTGAGCGCCGCTAAGAGGTCATCCAAATTGCGCGATTCCAGATGCCATTCAACAGACTCACCGATGGTCCCGGAAACTTTCATCTGCGTGGATCCCAGCGTGAGTTCGGACGCGTCCAGCGCCAGTTTTCCCGCCCGCTGATCGTAGTGCGCATTCAAAGCCCCCGAAAGCTGTAGCCCCGTCGCGCCCGGCGTAAGTTCTACCTTAGCCTCGACCACCAGGTCTTCCAGCCCCCGCTGGGTCAACAGTCCGCTAGCTTTCACCGGCCCGCTAATCGTTCCGCTCACCCCTTCCACTTTCTGCGCGGCCACTCGAAGCAATTGTTCCACCGGGAACTTTTGCGCCTCGCCTTCGAGCGACGCTTTCCGCCAATCGGTGAGGCTCACGGCGCCTCGGAATGTGCCGCCTAACGCCTGCACTCGAGCATGCGGCAGCGTCAATCTCCGTGGCTGCACTTCAATATCGGAAGCCACCGTAACCTCTCCCGAGCGCCCGTTTACGTTTCCAGTGAGACCGTAGGAAAAGGGGAATGTCCGAAACCACCCTTTGCCCGTATAGTTCGCTTCGCCTCGCGCCGGCAACTGGAAAGCCGCTGCGACATCCTGCGAAAGAAACCGCGAGTGGACTGTAAAATCCCCGCGCGGCGCAGCGAAGTTCGCAATCTCGCCGGAAAGTTCCACCCGGCTACCGCCTCTTTCTAACTCCAGGGATGTTAATTCCAATCGCTTCTCGCGCAACCCAAAGACCCCTTTGAAATTGACTGCCAGGGGTCCCGCGAAGGCCGGAGTCTTGCCCTTCACCTCCCGCGCCGCTATCGTGCCGGCGTACCGCGGGCCGTTCGCCTCATAGCCAATGTCCGCAACCAGATTGTCTCCGCTCAAGTCCAGCGGCAGGCGCGCCTCATTGTATTCAAAATAGCCGTTGCGCAACGCAAAGTGGCGTATCTTCAGATCGAGCAAGCGGGGGATAATGCCGCGATAGGCATTGCGCCGCCGCGGAAGGGGAATGTTGGATACGCCGTCCTCCGCCACGGTGACGTGCGCCTGAGGCCGGTCGACTACGATTTCCCGCACATCGACATCCCTCTTGAGCACCGACAAAATCTTCAGTCCGATCTGGATGCGTTCCGCGCGCAACAGCGGCGGCGCACCGGCAGGCTCTCTTCCGTGCAGCACCAATGGCGAAACTTCCACCGTCAATCGCCGCCAGTCATAGTGAAACGCGCCAATCTCGACACGCCCGCCCGTGCTCTCCTCGATCTCCGTCACAATCCGCTCCCGTACCTTGTTGCGGAACCAATCGCTCTTCAACGCAAGCACACCCGCGGTCAACATCACGACCGCGCCCAACAACAACGCCACCGCCGCCCGTCTAGCCCCGAACGTAAGTGAGGGGATGCGCAACTTCACTCAAATGCTCCTTCATGAAAGCGAATCTCCACCTGCGTCCGCGTATCCCCCAGCCAGCGGTCCAGCGCCTGGTCGGTGCGCTGCTCCACCAGCGCCTGTTCGAGCTTTGGCCGCGCTTCGTCAAAACTCGGAATCGGCCGGCCCTCCTCTTTCCACTTGGCGGCCTGCTTGTCGTAAGCCTCGCGCACGTCCTGCTCCGGAAGCTGGATGCCAGGACGGAAGCGGTAATCGATGAACCGCAGCAGCGCCAACTGCCACAATAAATGCCGCTCGAGTGCCGCTTCATCAATCCCGTATTGCGCAAGCTTCTCCTGGTATTGAGCCCCCAGGTTCGCTTTGATCTCGGCCAGTTGGCCGGCGGCGTCGGCCCGTTGCGGCAATGGATAACGGCTGATCTCCATCTCATGCTTCACCAGCGTCTGCTCAATCAGGCGCTCGGCCGCCTTCTTTTTCTCCGCCGGAGTCATGCTCAGAACGCTCATGTTCTGAAACGCCGTAACCCGGACTTCTTCCTCAATCTGATTCTCCGTGATCACCTGGTTACCCACCGAAACCGCAATGCGGTCGATCACCTCGCCCCGAACTCCGGCCAACACGAGGATGAATGCCAGCAAGACACGCACGGGGACACAGCGGGCTAGGACGCGCACGGGAACACAGCGGTCTCGGGTCCGAACTCCTTCGCTCGGAAATATCGCAGCGGTGTCCCCTGGCGCTTGGTGCGGGGCATCACTCGGCCTCGGGCGCGTATATAACCCGCCGCCATGTAGGGCAGGTTGCCAACCTGTTTCCCATGAGCGCCCGGCCGCACGGAAGGAAGGATGAAAACGGGCGAGTTCGCGACGCGGATGGGGACACAGCGGGCTC
>DATFZA010000280.1:0-8899 GCA_035314765.1 Bryobacteraceae bacterium | reverse complement strand
GCCGGCTGCGATGTCAGTGGGCTGAAAAGCGTGCCCGGCGTGAGCGGCGTGGCCCTGATCTTTGTGTCCGCAAGCGGGCAGAACTCAATTATCGTGGTGCCGGGCGCGAACGACAAACTGACCGGCGCAGACGTGAACGCCGAAGCGGCGGCTTTCGATCAGTCCGGGATCGTTCTGTTGCAATTGGAGAACCCGGTGGACGCCGTGATGGCGGCAGCGCGCCTGGGAAAGCAGCGGGGCGCACTCGTGATTCTCGATCCGGCGCCAGCGCCGGCTACGCCACTGCCGCCTGAGCTGCTGGCGGCGGTGGACATCGTCACGCCTAATGAAACGGAGGCGGCAATTCTCGCCGGTCTGCCGCCAGGACGCCTGGTCCCGGACCAAGCCGGAACGCTTGCCCGGAAACTGCAAGCCATGGGCGCGCACACGGTGATCATGAAACTGGGCGATCAGGGTTGCCTGCTCGTGGAACCAAGCGGATCCACGTACGTTCCGGCGCCGAAAGTTGTGGCGGTGGATACCACCGCGGCCGGCGACACGTTTAACGCCGCGCTCGCTGTGGGGTTAAGCGAGAAGCTCGCTCTGGATGAAGCTTGCCGGTTCGCCGTCTATGCGTCAGCCCTCTCGGTCACACGCTTAGGGACTCAGCTCGCGGTGCCTACCCGTGAAGAAGTGGAGGCGTTCCAGCGCGGCTAGCTGATGCCCGCGCTGGACAGCGTGTTCAAGATAATGCTGGTAGCGTCGGTGCCAAGCGTCCCCGAATTTGTCTGGAAGATAGAGGTCAGGCTTGGGTCGCTGCTCAAAGCGGCGCTTGAAGCGGCGTTTGAGGCGGTCGTTGAGGCGCCACTTGAACTGGAGTTCGCTTCGGCGCCGTGGGAATGATGGCCGTGATGATGATGGCCACCGATCGCCTGCGCCAAATCCTGGAGATTGGGCAATTGGCCGCTGGTGGAGGCGTTCGAAAAGTCGCTCGATAGCTGGGTCAGTTGCTGTGCGCCCGTCGTATTTCCCTGCGACTGGTCCGTCTGGGCGGCGGCTTGCAGATTCGCGGCGATTTGCTGGGTCACCTGCTGATATTGGGTTGGGTTCGTTTGTTGAAGCTGCTGAAGCTTGCTCACCACTTGAGCAAAAGGCGAGAGTCCGCCATTATCTGGCGCCTGCGAGACCGGCGACCCGCTGGCGGCATTGAGAATGTTGCCCAGGCCAATATTCTGGAGAGGGCTAAGAATCGACTGTAAATTGACGTTCGATAGACTGCTGATGAGGCTCGTACTCATGCGTTCTCAGTGGCACTTATGCGCCCAATTAAAAAATCAGCTAAATGACTAGAAAGATTGACCCGGAAACGCCGGCCTGAGCGCCAACAATTGGACGGACGCGCCGAGATTTTGCCTACCGCGGAATTGCGTCGATGTGGGGCGGACACCCATGTGCTCCGTCAAATCTTACTCGGACCAGAGCTACTCTCCGTCCCGATGTGGGGCACGCCCTCGTCCGCGCACGACCCCCTGGTCGCGCCTTCCTCTCTCCGTCAAATCTTACTTGGTTCAGAGCTACTCGAGGTTGTCGAAGATACCGCTGAAAACATCCAGGCCGCCCTTATGTTCGTCGCCGCCGTGTTTGTAAGGCGCGAGTTGCCGGCGCATTTTCTCGAGCGTCATGCTTTGGATGATCACGCGCCCCGGGCCGGTCAGCGTAGCCAGAAATAATCCTTCTCCGCCGAACATAGCCGTCTTTATGCTCCCAACAAACTGGATGTCGTAGCTGACACTTTCATCAAAAGCGACGATATTGCCGGTTTCCACTTGGATCTGCTGGCCGGCGTCGAGCGGGAATTCAATGAAGTCGCCGCCTCCGTGAATGAAGACTGCGCCGGGGCCAGTGAGTTTCTCGAGAATGAAGCCTTCGCCGCCAAAGAAACCGGCGCCCAGTTTCTTGACGAAGGCGATGTTCAGTTGCGCGCTGCTCTCGGCAAATAGAAAACTGTCGCGCTCCACCAGCACGCTCTGACCGGCGGCGAGCTCAAAAACCTGGATGCGCCCAGGATAGCTTCCGGCAAAACCAACTTCGCCCTCGTCTCCGGTGGTCTTAAAATAGGTCAGAAATAACGACTGACCCATCATCTTGCGCTTCAGCGCGCCCCACAACATGTCGCCCAGCGAATTGCCGCCCATGCGTGTTTCCCAAAGGACGTTCGGGGTCTTGTAAACCATGCGGCCGGCCTCGGCATAGAGTTCCTGCCCCGGCTTCAGCCTGACCATGGCGACCTGCAGGTTGTCGCCCTGAATGTCGTAATCGAGCGGCTGAGCACCGCCCATAGGCGACGGAGGCGGCGGCAAGAAGCTACTCCCGGGCGGAGGCTCGGTTGGCGGGAATGGCGGCGGCGGAGCAAAACCGCCCGCCGGCGGAGGCGCAAATGGCGCAGCGGGAGGGGCAAAACTACCCCCAGGAGAAGGTGTAGCTGCCCCGAATGGCGCAGCGGGAGGGGCAAAACTGCTCACGGGTGGAGGCGCGGCCGCTGCCGGTGCCGGCGGCGCCGGGGCGAAACTACTCCCCGGTGGAGGCGCGGCTGCCGGCGAGGGCGGAGCCGGCGGGACAGAAGCCGCACTCACCGCCACTCCACTCCCGCAATTGGTGCAAAAGCGCGCTTCCGCGCCCAGATTCGACCCGCAGTTTGTACAGAATGCCATAGATTTTATAGACTTATTGTTGTTTGGGAGCCGTCACAATGGTGGTAATTCGGACATCCCCGTACTGGTCCCGGGAGCTGGCTTCGCCCACTACGGACGGATAGATGACGAACAGCGGAACCGGTCCCGGCGGTACATCCGTTCCAGCCGGCGAAACCACCATCGCATTGATCTGCCACAACCCCACGCAGCAAGGCGCCAGGCCGGAATAAAGGACATTCTGCGGTCCGATAAGGTAGCCGTTGATATATACGTCCGGAAGCACGCTGGTGGGCAAAGCGCCCGATGGAACCATGCCATCCGGAGGATTTCCAGGCACCATACCGGCGCCGGTTCCGAAAATCTGGATGACGGTGCCGGATTTCGCCGGATTCGAGGTTCCATTTACACTGTTGTCCTGATTGAGGACGGAGAGTTGCCCGCTACCCGTACTGTTCGTGGTGAACAGGCCGGGCGCCGTTGCATCGAAGCGGAAATAACCACTGGCGATCACCTGCTGGGTGGAGGCGCGCGTTACCAGGATCTCCTGCAGTTGTGACCCTGGCACTACGGCGCCAGGCACCTGGAAGTTGATCTGACTCGAGGAAACGTAGAGTAGAGGCGCTGGAATTCCAGCCACTGTGACCTGAAGATCGCCCAACATGATGGGCAAGGGAATCGCGCTCGCACTCACCGGCGTCGGAACTTGAAAACTGTTGGCCGTGAAAGAAAAAATCGAAGCCAGCATGCCCGGCGCAAAGCGCTGGAAGTAATTCGCCGCATTGCCGGAGAAGCGCCCGGCCAAGCCTCCGGCGCTGCTGGTACTGTCAATGGCCGGCGAGAAGAAGGACACCCGGTTGATAGCCGCCTCAATCGCTACCGGATTCCCGAACGGGTCCACCGTCACTGCCGCTGGCGTAAAAGCGGCCAGCGTTGCGTTCGCGACCGGACTGCTGGACAGCGACTGGAAATTCGGGTAGCGCAGCAACCGGTTGCCCTGTGTGTCGGCAACCCAGATCGTCCCATCGCGCGGGTCGACGAAAATGCTGTTGGGATTATGCAAAGTATCGGTGGTGCTGTTGCCGGTATTAAAAGCAAAGACGGGCGGAGGATCGTTAGGAGAAAGCCCGACGTTCGGATAGATGACAATCTGGACCTGGGTACTAAAAGTGTTGGCTACATACAGCCGGTCGTCCAGGTCGATGGTGATCCCGCGAGGCCTGACCAGCGTGGTTTCCGACGGCGGTCCGAAGTCCGGCTGGCCGAATACGGTGCTGGCCGCTGCGCCGCTCGAAAAGTCCCCGCCTTTCGGTTTGCGGAAGTACAATACCCGGTTGAGAGAGGTATCTGACACCAGCACGCTTCCATCGCTCGCGAAGGCTATGCCAACTGGCACCGCCATGGTGGAGGAACTGGCGTCGGTAATCTTAGTGAAAAACCCGGCTTGGCCGAGAACCAAGTTGGGCGTCTGGTTGGACAAAGGCGACTGGGCAAAAGGAGCTGCATAGCGTACCACGCGGCCGTTGCCGGAATCTGCCACCCAGACGTTGCCGGCGCTGTCGACCGCGACCCCCAGCGGACTGTTCAATCCGGTGTTCTGGGGCTGGTCGGCCAGGTTGGTGGGATAGTTGATTTCCGCGGTGAAGAAATCCGGCTGGCCAAGCACCAGATCGGCAGTCGAACCAGCCTTCACGGTGCGATAGTCCTTGAAACCGAGCACCCGGTGATTCAACGGATCGGCGACATACAGGTGATTCGAGTTCTCGTCGATCGCCACTCCGCCCCCCAGAAGCTGTCCGCTGAAACTAAAACCGAACTCCCGCCCTTCGATGAGATTGGGCGAATTGTACGGAAAATTGACTTGCCCGAGCACGCCCGCAGCCGCAGCCAGACTCCCGTCCGCGTTGACGGGAATGGATAACACACGATTGTTACCGGAATCCGCAACAAAGACGGTATTATTGGCGGCGGCGGCTCCGGCTGGGAAACTTAGCGTATTAGCGGCTGGTTGGGGTTTCCCGGCGTTCACTTGACCCGAGACGAAACCCGGTTGGCCGAATTCGCTCAATGCCGCGGGCGAGAAGGCGATATTTTCCTGCGGAAAATTGTCAAAACTAGGATATTGCAAAATCCGGTGATTTCCAGTGTCGACCACGTACGGAGTATTGCCGATGGTGAACACGCCCAACGGCGCTCCATTGGCGCCCGTGGCGCCCAGCGTGCTGGCGCTGATCGCCGGCGGATTAGGAGCTTGCTGCGTCGGCAATACAATCCCCATAATCCTTGCGGCCAGGGCTCCGGTTGCAAAAGGGGGCGCAAAGACCAGCACGCGATTGGCCGCATCCGCTACGAACAAGCGGCCGGATTGATCGAAAGCCAAGGCGTTAGGCTGAGCGGTATAGTTCTTGCTGCTGCGGGTAATGCCGCCGGGCAAGGCGCTGGTCACGAAATCGGTTTGGCCGAGCACCAGGTCGGCCGGCGGATCGTTCGCCGGGCTCTGCGCGGCCAGGAGGCCGCCAAATCGAAGTACCCGATTGTTGCCGGGGTCCGATACCCACAAGTCGTTGCCTTGGATAGCCAGGCCTGAAATAAATGCACTGGAGCCGGTGGTGAACGCCAGCGTCTTGGCCGTCGGCGCGGACAAACCCTGATTGGGAAGTCCCGTAGTTTGGTCCTTCTGGCCAAGATAAAGATCGATGGTCAACAGACTGCCCGTCTGCTGGGTCGGCTTGGGATAACGAACCACGCGATTGTTGCCGGAATCGGCCACGTAAAGATTGCCGTTCGAATCGACCACGACGGCTGTCGGGCTATTCAAGCCAGTGCTCAGAGCGGAGCTTCCGGCGGTCGGCCCCTGCGCGGCGGTACTCAGAAAGTCTCGCTGGCCGATGACCATATCGGCTTTGGCGCCATTGGCAAACCCCGAGGAGTTTTTCCAGACCAGGACGCGGTTATTGACGTTATCCACCACGTACAGAATCGGAGGACTGGCCGAGGTATCTAAGGCCACTGCCTCCGGCGAGGCCAACTCGCGCCCTTCCACGAGGTTCGGGGCAATGGCGGTGGGAACCGTCGTGGTTTGCAATACAGGCTGCCCAACAATCGAAGTCGGCGTTCCGCTGAACACCGTCGGGTTTTGCGCCGACACCAGCCCGCCAAACGCAAGTAGACAAGGGATAAGAAGTTTCCAGGTTTTCATTGTGAATTATCAGCCGGGACGCACGCGGGGACGTGCCTCTCCTATTCATAACACAAATCGGCACAATCCCCGCCCATCTGTAACCTGTTTCCCATGAGCGCCGGGGCGGGCGGAAGGAAGAGTGAAAACCGCCGAACTCGCCGCGGATGGGGACACAGCGGGCCCGAGTCCGAACTCCCTCAATCGAATTTATCGTAGCTGTGTCCCCTGGGCGCCCGGCACGCTGGCAGGCTCAGTGCCGCTATTCGGCTTCTTCGGCAAAGTCTACCAAGTGCCCATAGAACAGCGAGATAGGCAGTCCGACCACATTAAAATAGCAGCCCTCGATGCGCCTTATGAATTTGGAAGCCCGGCCCTGAATGGCATACGCCCCCGCTTTATCCATCGGCTCTCCCGAAGCCACGTAGGAGTCGATTTCCTCACTCGACATGTGGGAAAAGAATACCGTAGTGACGGCATGATCCGTCACCCGCCGGTTAGCCGTCCGCAGGCAAATTCCCGTGATGACCCGGTGTTCCCGGCCGGCCAGCAGTTGCAGCATCCTGGCCGCGTCCCGATGGTCAGCCGGTTTTTCCAGCAAATGGGAGCCGGCTACCACCACGGTATCAGCGGCAAGAATGAGTTCGCCGGGAGCGCAGTCTACGGCGGCAGCCTTCTCCTCCGACAACCGTGTAACGTAGCCGATGGGCGTCTCTCCCGGGAGGCGCTGCTCGGGAATTCGCGAAGGACGCACCAGAAACTGGAAACCAGCGGCGGCCAGAATCTCCTGGCGGCGCGGGGATTGAGAAGCGAGCACGAGCATGATATTTCACTGTACGCGGTGCCGTAGCATCGGCCCGATGAGATAGAATCTCCTGCATGGCCACCGTTCAGACCATGCGCGGCCCCCTGGACACCGCGCAGCTCGGCGTCACGTTAATGCATGAGCACATCTTCATCCTTTCCCCGGAAATCCTGATGAACTACCCCGAATTCTGGGGCGACGAAGACCAGCGCGTGGAGGACGCCGTCCAGCGCTTGAATGCGTTATACGCGACCGGCGTGCAGTCTCTGGTCGACTTGACCGTAGTGGGTCTGGGCCGCTACATCCCGCGCATCGAAAGACTCGCGCAAAGAACCAAGCTCAACATCATCGTCGCCACCGGCCTCTACACCTACAACGACATTCCCTTTTTCTTCCACTATCGAGGCCCCGGCACGCTCGGCGGCGGTCCGGAAGTGATGGCCGACATATTCGTCAAAGACATCGAGGAAGGCATCGCCGGCACCAACGTGAAAGCCGGAATACTGAAGTGCGCCACCGATGTCCTCGGCCTGACTCCGGGCGTGGAACGCTCTCTTCGCGCCACCGCGCAGGCCCATCTGCGAACCGGAGTTTCTATCTCTACACACACGCACGCGCATACCAAACGCGGCCTGGACCAGCAAAAGGTTTTTCGCGACGAAGGCGTCGATCTTTCCCGTGTCGTGATCGGCCACTGCGGCGACACCACCGACATTGCGTACCTGGAAGAATTGATCGCCAACGGCTCCTACATCGGCATGGATCGCTTTGGCATCGACACGATTCTGCCCTTTGGAGATCGCGTCAATACGGTCGTTGAAATGTGCCAGCGCGGGCACGCCAACAAAATGGTGCTCTCGCAGGACGCCAACTGTTTTTCCGATTGGTTCGTCGAAGGTATGGTTCCGGCGATTCTGCCGAAGTGGGATTATCTGCACATCTACCGCGATGTGGTCCCGGCCCTCAAAGAGCGCGGCGTCACCGACGCCCAGGTCCACACCATGATGGTGGAAAATCCCAAGCGGTTTTTCGACAACGTAGGGAAGTATTAAAATGATTCGCCCCTTCGATCAGAGCGGAATCACGCGCGGCGCGGACCAGATCGCGCGCTACGACAACCGGCCCAATTCGCTTACGGAAATGCTGCGCTCGACAGTCGATCGCATGCCGCGTAAGGAGGCGATCGTCGAGATCGGCGGTGAGCGCATTAACTACCTGCAGCTATGGGACCAAGCGGCCAAGGTCGCGGGTGGCCTGCGCGCTCAAGGCGTCCAGCGCGACGATCGCGTGGCCATCCGCTACTCCAATGGGCTCGATTGGTGCCGCGCCTTCTGGGGTACAGTCCTCGCTGGCGCAATCGTCGTTCCGGTGAACACGCGCTTCAGTGAATCGGAAGTCGACTACGTCCTCACCGATTCCGGCGCTCGCTACGTCTTCCTTCCCGGCCAGCCCTTACCCGAAGGCCCGCCTTACGCGATGGAAGGCGTTACGCAGCCCGACGTGGCGGCCATCTTTTACACCAGCGGCACCACCGGCTTTCCCAAAGGCGCCATGACCACGCACGAAGGCTTTCTCGCCAACAACGAGAACTGCCGCCGCTTGATGGAATTGCCCGACGACAGCAGCGTGCGCACGCTGGTTTCGGTCCCGCTGTTTCACGTCACCGGATGCAACAGCCAATTGCTGCCGAGTTGTGAATTGGGCAACACCACCGTCATCATGCCGGCTTTCGATGTGCAGGCATTCTTGCGGGCGACCATCGAAGAACGCATTAACTCGCTGACCTCGGTACCGGCCATTTACTGGTACGCCATGAACCAGCCGAATTTCGGCGACTTCGACGTCAGCGGCGTGCGCTACCTCACCTATGGAGGCGCGCCCATTGCCCCGGATCTGGTGCTGCGCATCGTGGAAACATTCAAGAATGCGCGCGTGGGCAATGGGTTTGGGCTCACCGAGACTTCTTCCGTGGCTACCTTCCTTCCACACCAGTTCGCCCAATCGCGTCCCGAGACCGTCGGATTCGCCGCCCCGGTCTGCGATCTGGAACTCTTCGAACCGGACGCCGAGGGCGTAGGAGAACTGCTGATTCGCGGGCCCAATGTAGTGAAAGGCTACTGGAATAAGCCGCAGGCCACGGCGGAAACGTTTGTGGGCGGTTGGCTCCATACCGGCGACCTGGCCCGCCTCGACAGAGACGGCTTCGTGCAGATTGTCGACCGCAAAAAAGACATGGTCAATCGCGGC
>DATFZA010000279.1:0-11564 GCA_035314765.1 Bryobacteraceae bacterium | reverse complement strand
TGCTCGCGGGCAAACTCGGCTACGGCGGGGGATTCGGGATGGCGGAGTTCTTCGGGCCAGGTGGTGAAGTTCCAGGCTTCGGGATGTTGCTGGTGCATCTCTTCATCGAGCGCGGCGTGGGTAGCGAAGAGGCGCAGCAGGTCCCCTTCGCGTTCACGATAGGCGCGAAAATCGCGGGCGCGCGGAGTGTCGTGGTCGTGGTGCCGATCGAGAAAACGCTGGAACAATATTTTTAGCAAGCGCAGTTTGAGACTGGCGACGGCTTCGTACTCGACGAGTTCGGATTGACGGAGGCGCTCAATCTCGGCGCGGTCTTCGGCGTTTTCATCGGACGGCGAGAACTCTTCTATCTGTTCGACGTCGAGATAGATCAGGTTGTAAAAGAAGATGGAGTTCGGCAAGTAGGGGCTGGTGTTGTAGGGCACGCGGTTGGCGAGTGAGTGGAGCGGATTCAAGGCCAGAAAGCTGGCGCCGATGTCGTCCGCGAGCCAGTCAATCAGGGCCTTGAGATCGGTGAAATCGCCGCAGCCCCAGTTGCGGGCGGAGCGAACGGCGTAGAGGCTGACACCGATGCCGCCGGCACGCAGTTTCTCGGGGAGAAAGCAGCGTTCCGGACAGAGGATGAGGCGAGCTTCGGTTTGGTCCAACTTCACGGTGTGATAGCCGAGCGGACAATTCTCGGGCAAAGGGACCTCTTTGCGCACGAATTTCTGGCCGCGCAGGGTAATCGCGTCTGTAACTGGGAGCGGGGACAGGTCGAAGGGATGATTTGCCTGCCGTCCGTCCTCCCAGAGAAATGAGAGTTCTCCTTTTTCGCCCGCACGGGTTTCGGGGACAGAAATGAGGATCGAAGACTTCAGCCCCCGGACGATGGTCTCCGGCAGCGGACGCGACCATTCCGGCCAAAGCTTCTCTTCGAGCGCTTTCTCGACGTCGTCTACGCCCAGGGAGCGCAGGATCGCCTGGTTCACCTCCGGGGTGGTTTTGTGAGGTTTGCCCCAAATGTCGTAGAAGGTTGGCTCGATGCCCCAGGCTTCGGCCGCCAGCTCGAGGGGAGAGAGCGGGACACTACCCTTTTCCGCGTCAATATCCGTCATGAGATACTATGACCGTGGATCCAGACAACAAGTTTCAGCTAAGTCTTCCGCCGGCGCTATTTAGCCGCGTGGATGACGACGATCTAGCGGGCTTTGGGCAAGGCATCGTGCTGACGACGCTGGATAAGGCGGTAAATTGGGCCCGCAAGAACTCGATTTGGCCGATGTCGTTTGGGCTGGCTTGTTGCGCCATCGAGATGATGTCGATGATCGGGTCGCGCTACGACATTTCGCGCTTTGGGGCGGAAGTGATGCGGGGTTCGCCGCGGCAATCGGACATGATGATCATCGCCGGGCGCGTGTCGAACAAGATGGGCCCGGTAATCCGGCGGTTGTATGAACAGATGCCGGAACCGAAATGGGTGATCTCGATGGGGGCTTGCGCCACGTCGACGGGCGTGTTCAGCAACTATGCATTGATCCCGGTGAATCAGGTGATTCCAGTGGATGTGTACGTGCCGGGCTGTCCTCCTCGGCCGGAGCAATTGATCTACGCGATCATGCTGTTGCAGAAGAAAATCGCCAATGAGACGGGGACGATAAAAAAAGTTCTCAATCTGGCTTAACTTTCCGTTCACGCGCCGATAAGAGAGCTGAAAGCAAATTCACCCTAGCTATTGGGGGCATTATGAATGTCAGCTCAATCTCGCCGGTAGGCGCAAGCACACCGCATTCTTCTAACGCCGCACAATCGAGTCAGAGCCAGGGCACGGCCGCGGAGCGGCGGTCGCTGGCTTCGGTGGCGCGAGTGGTGAATGATAGCAAGATACTAGGCCAACAAAACGAACTGGTTTTCGCCCTCGACCCGACCAGCCATACGATCGTGGCCCGGATCCTCGATCGAGACACGCAGAAGGTTCTGGAGCAGATTCCGCCGGAGTACATTCTTCAGCTCGCCAAGGAATTATCCGGCAAACCGGTAACCGTCAGCCGATGAGGTTGTCAGTAACCGGATTTCCAGAGGTCCGCGATAAACCTGGGATAAACGTATGTATCACGGCTATCAAAGCTATCTCGAAAATGAAATCATGAGCGCCGATCCGCTCAAACTAGTGGAATTGCTCTACCGCGGAGCAATCGGTGCGATCCACAGCGCCCGGGTGCACCTGGTAAAACGAGAAATTCGCCAGCGCTCCAAAGCGATTACCAAGGCGCAACTGATCGTAATCGAACTCGCCCAGTCGCTCGATCCAAAGCACGACCCCAATCTGACCGCCCAGTTGGCTCGCCTCTATCAGTACATCGGCCAGCTCCTGGTGGACGCCAACGTCCGGCAGCAGGACGCCCCTCTCGCCGAAGCGAGCCAACTGCTCAACACTTTACTCGAAGCCTGGGAGCAGTGCGCCGCGCGCGGTCCCGCGCCCGCGGCGGATCCAATGCCTTATGCTTCGTGATTGAGATTCGGTTGTGCGGCGCTGGGGGTGCGGCGCTGGGGGAGGTGCGGGACGGATCTCCGGCCACCATTTTCGGTCTCTTTGCCGCCTTTGAATCGATGCAACTCGGCGGCACCGGCGGGCACCGCGAGGAACTCCGCTTCCGCAAGGCACTCTCGAAAGCCTGCCATCGTGCCAGGCGCCCAGGGGACACAGCTACGATAAATTTGATTGCGGGAGTTCGGACTCAGGCCCGCTGTGTCCCCATCCGCGCCGCGAGTCCGGTGGTTGTCGGTCTTTCCTTCTTCGCGCTCCGGCGCTCATGCGAAACAGGTTGTCGTGAATTAGTTCCGGCCGCGCCCAAATCAGCAGTCCAATTTGTCCAGTAGCGCCAGACCGGCTTCGACCGACCCTTTGGACGCCATAGCACGGAAACGAAGCTCGACGGCTATTGGTATTTCGCAGGTCCCCTCCCTCATGGTCAGGGTTCCGTGTCTTGCTTGGGGGATTCGCAAAGATAGAACACTCATCGGATTGCCTCCTTCGGAGTAATGCGAGTGGGTGGATGCACCGGTCCCCCTTGCAGACCCAGAAGCTCGTAAATCTCCACACCCACCGTCTTGCCTTTCACCACAATCGAACCCAAGGGCCGCACCTGCGCCTGGCTGCCCAATTCCGCCAGCGTCGCGGCGCTCAAAATGATGTGTGAGTGATACTCCTTGTTCGCGCTCTCCAGGCGCGCGGCCAGATTCACCCCGTCGCCGATGGCGGTGAAGTCCACTTTCTTTCCCGTACCGACGTTGCCGAAGATCACTTCTCCAGTGTTCAGGCCGACGCCGATGTCCAGCGGCGGACGGCCGCGCGCTACCCATTTCTGGTTCAACACGGCCAGCGTATCCATCATGTCCAGCGACGCCCGCGCTGCCAATTGCGCGTTCGGCCGGTCCGGAGTGAAGGCGCCCCAATGGGCCATGATGCCGTCGCCGATGAACTTGTCGACGATTCCGTCATAGCGGAAGATGATCTCAGTCATGGCCTCGAGATATTCGTTCAACTGCGTAAGCAGTTCCACCGGGTCGCTCTTTTCGGTCAAGGTGGTGAAGCTCCGGACATCGGAAAACAAAATGGTAAGCACACGTTTTTCGCCGTCAAACCGGATGGTGTCGAGCTTGTCCATTACCTCCCGCACCAACTGCGGCGAAACATAGCGTTCCAAAGTTCCTCGCGTACGGGCCAATTCCCGATCTACGGTGAGGTAGCGCCAGCCGGTATTTCCGGAAAGGGAGATAGCTGCCGCGAGCATGGGAGCGGCCATCGGCAACCAATAGTCCCATCGGTAGGCTAGAAAGCAGAGTGCTCCGTAGCCCGCCAGCAGCAGGAGCGTGACCGCGGCGGGCGCCAGGATCGAACGCCATTGCAAAATGGCTAAGGCTGGAATCGCTGTCATGGCAACTATCAGCAGGAGGGCTATCCAACCCGGCGCGATGCGGACCGCCTGCCCAGCCAGAACGTTATCTAATGCGGTGGCGAGCACAAAGACGCCCGGGGCGGTCTCTGAAACCGGCGTGGGCCGCACCTCATAGCTGCCCGCGGCGCTGGCGCCGACAAAGACGAGCTTGCCGGCGAATTCAGTGGCCGGATGCCGCGTGACGGTCGCATCGCATTGCGTGGGGTAGATGGAGCAGATCATTTCCCACAGCGGCACGCGTTTATAGCTGTTGAGCGTATCCCCATGCCAGCGCAATACGAACCGGCCCAGGGAATCGACCGGCATATGGAGCGAGCCGGCCGAGAACTCGCTCGCGCTGAAGCTCGCCGTCTGGGCGGGTTTCATGCGGAGAGCGGCGGCCAACCAAACCGTGGCCCAAGGCTTGTCTTCGTAGCCGATGACCAGAGGAAGGCGGCGGGTCATGCCGTCAGGGTCTGGCGTCCAGAGCGCGACGCCGGTACTTTTCATGGCGGCTGCCAGCTCCGGGTTGGGCTGGTTGAGCGACCAGGCATCGCGGCGCAGCGTTTCGCCGGGCGTGCTCCCGTCGAGACGCATTCGCGCCATCTCCGGGGGAGTGAAGATGGCGGCATCCATACCATCGATGTGGCCCGAAACAAAGGTGAACGGGAGCACCACGTTCCCGGCCGCGCGGATCACGCCGGCAAAGCCGGGGTCAGCTTCGGGCTCCTGGCCGCTAAAGAAGACGTCGAACACAATCAGCCTGGGTTTGCCGGGATTGAGATAGCGAACCAGTTCTGTCCACACGCGGCGAGTCCACGGCCAGCGGCCCAGCTTGTCGGTGAGGACGCGAAAGCTGGCGTTGTCGATGTCGACGATGACGATGTCGCGGCTGGCGCGAGACGGATCGGTGCTGGCTCTGGCGCGCAGGTCGGAGCTGCGATTCTCGAGCCAAGTGAGAGCGCCACCCTGCCAGGCCACGCTAACCCCAACAGCGATCGAGAGCGATACAATGGCCACTCCGCGCCGCAGTCTGGTGCGGACTTTAGGGCTGTACACGGCTACCGGCCGAGCGCCTTGTTAAAGCGGGCCTCCAGCGTCTTTCCCTTGGATTTATTGGCGTTCAGGGCCTCAAGATGAGCGATACGGTCGTCAAAAGACGGATGGGTGGACAGCACTTGGCCAAACAGGCGTTTATTGGCGGGATCGGCGTTCTGCACCGAGAGCACTTTGAGGAACTCGATGAGTCCCGTTCCGGCGTAGCCGCATTCGGCCGCCATGCGCGTTCCCCGCTCATCCGCGTCGTCTTCTTTCCCGCGGCTCAGAGAGCTGTTGAAAAGGTCTTTGAGAAGGGCGTCGGCACGCTGGCGCGCAAGCTCCTGCCCCTGTTTGGTTTTCGCAACGGCTTCTTCCGTAGCCCAGGAAGAAGTCTTGCGGGAGCGAATCTCGCTTTCGAGATGCCGGGCGGCGGCGTGCTCAATCTCGTGTCCCAGCGCGCCGGCCAGCTGCGCTTCGTTGGTCATACTGGCTAATGAGCCCCGCGTAATGAAGATGTAACCACCGGGAAGCGCGTAGGCCCCCACGATCTCGCTATCGAGGATGCCAAATCGCCAGGGAAGTTCGCGCGAGGCATACCGCGCCACGGAAGAACCAACCAGATTGACGTAGCGCTGAATATCCGGCGCATTCAACAAACCGAAGATGGCAACCATCTTTTCGGCCGAGGCCTCGCCGATCGCCTGTTCTTCTTCAGGAGTCCAGGGAGTGAAGGTGTCGGCCGCCCGTTCGGCGCGATCCGTCACCGGCTTGGTTTTCTGGGTAGCGGAATTGATTTTGTCCTTGATGCTTCCGAGGCCGAACTGCGCGGACGCGCTCGATACGACAAGCAAACCAGCTAGCATGAATCTCATTTGGTTTTCAATCCCCCATCCTTGGCAAACGCGACCACGTCGGCTGGCGCGGGCCGCACAGCGTCCATATTCTTGACCTTTTCGGCGTCGGCCGGCTTCGGATTTGCGGCAAGCACCTTCTTATCCACTTTGCCAGATGGATCGATGCCGTTGAAGCCCAGGGTCGCAGACTCCTTGGTGTTCTGCGAGGAGCGCGCGGGGATTTTACCGCCGAATAACGGCTGCGGGGTCTGCTGTTGCTGCTGTTGTTGCGGTTGCTGCGGTTGCTGCGCGGCGGGCGCGGACTGCGTTTGCGCCGCGGCGATCACCCCCAGCAGGCTCAGCGCCGCCCAACAAACTGCTAACGTACGCATTTGATTACCTCCGAGGATAGCACTGCATTAATATGAACGCAGCCGGCGTCTTCATGCGGAAATGGTGACACGGCTATTGATCGGCAAACGAGCGGGTGCGCTGTACATTGACCGGAGGCCGCGACCGGAGGATGGCGACCCCAGACAGGCGGGAGTAGGCGACCCCATCAGGTCCGGGTCCTCGGCTCCGGCGCGATCCCGCCGCGGAGGTCCTGACCTTCTCCGACCGAATCGGTCCCGATACGGCGGATCGACAGGGAAATGGCGACTCGGAAATAGCGCGCTAACTGCGTGAAATCGCGTACCGCTGAGCTGTTTCTTCCCCGCGATGCGACCAGATCCATTCCAAGTGACAGTGTTTTCGATTTGGTTAACGGCATGCTATCGGCACAGTGGCGCGCGATGCGATGTACAGACGTCGCCCACGTCCAGGAGCAGACATGAAAGCTTCGCATTCCAAAATTGCGTTGAAACCGCTCTCTTTCACGTTACGTATGACGGCGTTTGTCGCACTCATCGCCCTCTGCCTGACAGCGCAAACCAAGAAACAAACAACCCACGCCATCGATTTCGTGAACCCTGGCCTGGTGATCACCATCAACTCGGCGGCCATTGCGACTAATGGCACAATCACAGTCACTTATACGCTGACCGATCCCGCAGGCCTGCCTTTAGACGCGAGCGGCGTAACCACTCCGGGTCCGATCTCATTGGCATATGTGGCTTCCTACATTCCCAAGGGCCAGGAACAATATGTGGCCTACACGGCCGCGCCGGCGAGCGGCAAGGCGTTGGGCACTATCACCCGCCCGGATTTCGAATTGGGCGGTACGGCCAAGCCAGTGGGCCCGGGCCAATACCAATACACCTTTATTGCTGTCGCCCCCTCGGGATTTGACCCCAGCGCCACCACTACGGTTGCCGTTGACGGTAACCGCAATCTCGCGGCATTCAACCTGGGCACGAGCTATGCCGGTACGACCTTCAACTTCGTCCCCAATGGTTCGGCGGTCACCGTCACGCGGGATGTCATCCGCACGGAGAGTTGCAACGGCTGCCACGACCAGTTAGCATTCCACGGCGGCTATGCCCACGGCATGCAGATGTGCGTACTGTGCCATCAGCCGCAAAACGCCGATCCGACCTCAGGCAATTCGCTGGATCTGAAGGTAATGGCGCATAAGATCCACATGGGGTCTTCGTTGCCCAGCGTGGTTGGAACCTCGACCACACCCGGCGTCCCCTACCAGATTTATGGTTTCATGAATTCGGTGAATGACTTTTCCAAGGTGGTCGATCCCGCCGATACGCGCCGTTGCGAAGTTTGCCATAGCCAGACCACCGGTGCGGCGCAAGCCAAAGCCTTCCTGTTGGAACCCAGCCGCGTTGCTTGCGGCGCCTGCCACGACAATGTCGATTTCGCCACCGGTGTCAATCACGTGGGTGGTCCACAGTTCGATGACAACCAGTGCCACAACTGCCATATTCCGCAGGGTGAGATGCCTTTCGACGCGTCTATTATGGGCGCGCATGTAATGCCTGCCGACACGGCGGCGTCTTACCCGCCGAATCCGGATACGCTCATAACCGGTGTCGCCATCCATATCACGGGCGTAACCAACACCAACGCCGGGCAGAAGCCCGTAGTCGCGTTCACCGTTAAAGATACGATGGGCAACCCGCTCGCCATCTCAGCCTTGGAGGACATGAGTTTCACCATGGCTGGCCCCACCACGGATTATGGCTACACCAGCTTCGGCAGCGATGTCACCACCCCGGGCATAGTAAGTGAGGATGGTACAGTCGCAACCTGCGACGCCAGCAGCAACTGCACTTACACCTTCCTGCATGCGATTCCGGCCACGGCAACCGGGACGTACTCTATCGCGGTTGAATCCGAACGGCTGGAAAACGTTCTGGCGGGCACCACCGAGGCGCAGCAAGTGGAAAGCGGAACCGCCAATCAAGTGGTGTACTTCTCCGTCGATGGGTCACCCGTGGCGTCCCGCCGAACGGTGGTTGCGAAAGCCAATTGCAACGGATGCCACGTTAACCTCCAGGGGCATGGCGCGCGGCGCAATGACCCGGAATATTGCATCCTCTGCCACAATCCTTCGCTAACGGATGCCGCCACTCGGGCCCAATCGAAGAATCCGACCGATCTGAACGCGCCAGCACAGGCGTTGAACTTCAACTTCATGGTCCATCGGATTCATACCGGCGTGAACCTGGCCGCGATGGGTTCCAGCTACCTGGTGATTACACACAACGGACGGGAAGTCGATTTTAGCGGCACGCTTTACCCGGCCCTGAGCCCAAGCGGACAGGCCACGTATACACAAAACTGCTCAATTTGCCACGTCAACGCGAGCGAGCAGAACCTGCCCATCGGCCTCAATCTGGTCACGAATCCACAGTACTGGATCAATCCGACGGTTCAGCCTGTGGCATCGGCTTGCAGCGGATGCCATGCCTCGAAGGACCAGGCGTCGCACTTTCTGGCAAATACCGACTCGCTGGGAGAGAGTTGCACCGTATGCCATGCCGCCGGCGCACAGTTCGCGGTTGACGTCGTACACACTCCGTAACGCTTTGCCACAAACACTCTGCCCTGCCTCTGGCCACCTATGGGCGTCAGAGGCAGGGCATTCCGCTGGTAGCCCGATGCAGGTCGCGAACGTTCGGTTAGCGGACTACGCAAATCCCCTCATTGATATTCGGGGCTATCGATCGGCACTGGATCCGATTCAGCCCGAAGACTATGCCATGGCGGAAGCCGGACGTGGGCGTACCGGCGCCGTCCAAGGGACGGCCCCACAAGCTGGGAAATCCCCTCATTGACATTCGGGGTTAATTATCGGCGAAGGAGCGGATGCGCTGTACATTGGGCCCATCCAGACTCTGGAGCAGGGCGACCATCAAATCGACCATCTGATCGAAATCGCCGCGGTTCATGATGCCATTGTGAGCATGCGTGTAGCGGACCGGAACCACCAGGCAAACCGTGGGAACTCCGCCGTTGCTCTTCTGGATCTCCGCAGAGTCGTCGCCGTAACCCTGCACCAGGTCGAGTTGGAGGGGAATCTTCAGCCTTTCCGCGGTGGATTTGACAAACGCGACCAGCCGCCGGTTTGGCAACTGAGACGAGTTGTAAACGAAGATGCCGGGACCGGCGCCGAGTTTGGCCTGCGTCTCCTCTGGTTTGCCGGGAAAAACATCGCCAGTGATTCCCGCTTCGAGAGCCAGACCAAGTTCGGGTTTGACCGCGTCGGCGGCCGAGTGCGCGCCTCGCAATCCGATCTCTTCCTGGGTGGTGATGGCGTAGACGATCTGGTTGGGATGCGGTTGGGTCGACAAGCGCCGCATCACTTCCACAATGACGGCGCATCCAACGCGATCGTCCCAGGCCTTGCCCAGATAGTTATTGGCGCCATTGAGTACCAGAAACGGCGAATCGGGCGTTACCGGATCGCCCGGCGAGAGACCCATTTGCCTGACCTCTTCCGCCGTGTGGGCGCCGACATCGAGAAATAGGCTGTCCCGCGAATAGACGTGCGTGCGCTCTTCGGCCGGGACGACATGAACGTCACGGATTCCGGTGATGGCGTGAACCGGTCCCTTGGCGCCGAGGATGATCCAGCGTTGATCCACCAGAGCCTGGTCCAGCCATCCACCCAGCATCTGCATGGTGAGCAGACCATTGGGAGTAACGCGGCGGACTACGCCGCCGAGTTCGTCCATGTGCGCATCGACCATCACTTTCGGCCCGGCGGATCCCTGGACGGCGAGAATCGAGCCCATGCCGTCGAACCGCAGCGAGTCGGCATAGGGCCGCATGGCCGAGACCATCACCGACCGGATGGGCTCCTCAAATCCAGGAGGACCGGCGGTGTCGGCCAACTGGCGAAGCAGGTCGACAGTTTGATCCGCCTGTCCATACAGCACCGGCCAAAGCGCAATAAGTATGAAAAGTCGCATGTGTAGATGAGGATACAACAAGCTTTAATCATAGATTCACAAATTTGTGTTTTTCTGTTATCACACGAATGCGGGAAGCGCTTGGCTCGTTGTTCGGAAATAGACTTCCGGCGCCGATGGAAGGCGCACTCGAAAAGTTACTTCTTCTGGATCGCCTGGAAGAGGTGTACCGGCAGATCCGCGCCAATCCAGGCGACGTTCAGTTTTTTCAACGCGTACTTCAGGTTCTCAACGTCCGCGCCCTGGTGGCCGAAAGCGATTTGGCGCGAGTGCCCAAAGACGGCCCGCTGGTGGTGGTTGCCAACCATCCGTTTGGCTTGATCGAAGGGATGGTCGCGGGCGCCGTTCTGCCGGCCGTTCGCCCGGACATGAAGATCATGACCAACTCCCTGCTTACCGGGTTTGAGGAAGCGCGGGAGTCGATCATTCCGGTAGACCCGTTCGGCGGTCCGGAGGCCATAAGAAGCAATCTGCGGGGGATAAAAGAGAGTTTGTCGTGGTTGAAACAGGGAAACATGCTGGTGGTGTTTCCGGCGGGCGAAGTAGCGCATTTGAATCTTAAGAAACGTGGGATCACCGATCCGGAATGGAGCCCGACCATTGCCCGCATCGCGCGGCTGGCGGGCGCGTCGGTTCTGCCGGTATACTTCAAGGGCGCCAACAGCGCGTTGTTCCAGTTCTTCTCGCTGTTGCACCCGCGCTTGCGCACGGTACTGCTGCTGCATGAATTTTTCAATAAGCAGGACACCGTGATCGAAATGCGCATCGGCAATGTGATCCCAGCCAAGAAATTAGAGGCGTACCCGGACGATGCGGTACTGATCCGCTATCTGCGGCACCGGACGTATTTATTGCAGGACCGGGAACGCAAGACGTCCAGAGCGGCGGAACGCGCCGTAGCAGTGATCGCGCCGGTCGCCCCGGCCCTTCTCGCCGCGGAAATCGCGGCGCTGCCGGAGGATCAGACACTGGTGGAATCGGGCGAGCTATCGGTAATCTTAGCCCGGTCCCATGAAGTTCCACACGCGTTGCGCGAGATCGGACGGCTGCGTGAATTGACGTTTCGCGCGGCAGGCGAAGGCACCGGCAAAGAGCTGGATCTGGATGTTTTCGACGCCAATTATTTCCATTTGTTCATTTGGAATCGCGACAAATCGGAGATAGTCGGCGCTTACCGCCTGGGATTGTCGGACGAAATCGTAAGACTGCATGGCAAAAAGGGTTTGTACACCAACCAGTTGTTCGCCTACAAACGGGGATTCCTGGAGCGCATTCAGCCTGCGATCGAGATGGGACGATCGTTTGTGCGCTGTGAATACCAGCGCAGCTACGCGCCGCTACTGCTGCTGTGGAAAGGCATTGGCGCTTTTGTCGTCAAGAACCCGAAGTATAAGACCTTATTTGGA
>DATFZA010000278.1:0-3683 GCA_035314765.1 Bryobacteraceae bacterium | reverse complement strand
ATTCAGGATGGTCTTAACCTGCAGTTGAATAGCTGACCTCCCGGCTGCTTGGTTTCTGTCCTCATCAACAGCAGACTAAGCGAGCTTGCTGGAGTTCAGCTATTCGTCGTTTCGGAATGAAATTAGAGATTGAACCCGTCGCCGCCGGGGCGGTGGGAAAAGTGAAAATCCAGCCGCTTCGGCGGGATTTTCAAGCGGAGGGGGAAAGTCCCGCCTTTGGACTTTTCCGCGGAGCGGCTTTTTCCACCGCCCTCTTACCCACGAATTCTGCTAAGGAACCTGAATCTTGAACGGCAGGACCGCCGCCGGAACGGCTGGCTGAAGGTGAACATACACGGCAACAATCATCATGAGAATGAGCATTGCGGAAGCAGCCGTGCGGATGGTCTTCTGCGATGCCCCCAATTGTTTCCGAAAGAAGAGAGGCAACAGGAACAGCAGGCCGACCGTTATCTCGCCAAATATTCCCGGGTAATACGATATCGGCGGCAATCCGCCCAGCTCAATCTGAGCGCGGTACCAACCATTGATGGGATCAAAGAATTTAAGAACGCCGAAGGGCAGCATCATCGCGCCGAGAAAAAGCGAGATCCCATTGGTGAGCTTCACGTTCCGTGTCGTTAATTCAGGCTGCATGACATACCCCCTCTGAGACGCTGGCAATCTTGGCTGAGCTGAGGGTTGGATAGTCGGTGTAGCCTTTTTCCGTACCCCCGTAAAAGGTGGAGCGATCGCAGCGATTGAGCACTGCGTCAAGCTCGATTCGCAAAGGCAGATCCGGATTTGCGATGAACCACCGCCCGAACGCCACGGCATCCGCATGGCCGGATTGAATCAAGTCCTCAGCGTCGGCGGGTTGGTATCCGCCGGCCGCGATGAGTCGCGTTTCGCCGGTGAGAAGCGGCCGGAAGCGCTCCGGGCCGAGCGGAAGCGTTGTTACGATGTCCTCATTGTCCTGCACACGCGGACTGACGATATGGACATAGCTGACGCCCCGTTCGTTCAGCTTCCGCACGGCGTAAGAATACGTGGCCGGGCGATCGGCGTCTTCGATGTCTCCAACGATGTTGGAGGGAGACAGACGCACCCCGACCCGGGACGCGCCCCAGACACCGATGGCGGCGTCGGTAATCTCTAGCAGGAAGCGCGCGCGATTTTCAACCGGACCGCCCCACTCGTCCGTCCGATGGTTCGATCCGCTGTTGAGAAACTCGTCGGGAAGGTATCCATTCGCACTGTGGATCTCGACGCCGTCGAAGCCTGCTTCGAGCGACAGCAGAGCTGCGCGGCGGAATTCGTCAATGACCCCGGCCATCTCCCCGGCTTCGAGGGCTCGCGGAGTGACGCGCTCTTTCGGCCCGGAATAGGTCGGGCTGACGCCGCTGGGCCGGATCGCCGAAGGGGCAACCGGTAACACGCCTCCGGGTTGAAGGTCGGGATGCGAGAGCCGGCCCGCGTGGAACAATTGCTGAAAGATCACGCCGCCCGCCTCATGGACGGCTTTGGTGATCGGCCGCCAGCCGTCGCGCTGCTCTTCGGTGTGGATGCCGGGCGTATGCACGTAGCCGTGTCCAGAAGGCGAGACGGGCGTTGCTTCTGTAACGATAAGCCCCGCGGATGCGCGTTGCCGGTAGTACTCAACGTTCATCTCCGTCGGGACGTTGCGCTCGCCCGCGCGCATGCGAGTGAGCGGCGCCATGAAGACTCTGCTTCTGAGCCTGTACGGTCCGAGTTGCAACGGTGTGAGAATCTTTTTCGGCGGCATGGCGATCACTTCTCCGCGAGAGCAAATGCGGCGTCGACCTTCGTCGGTGAAAGGTGGTCCAGATAGTTGGAGATCGTCTTCAGCGCGACGCCGAGCAGCAACTCCATGACCTGGTCTCGGGAGTATCCGGCGGCCAGAAAACCGTCAACGGTATCTTTACTGGCATGGCCGCGCTCGCGGACAATCTCACGGACCAGCTTCACCAGCGCGTTCTGCTTCGGATCGGCCACCGGGGAGTTCGCACGAACAGCGTCGACCAGTTCCGAGGGCGCCTTCAGAAAACGCCGGAGCACCGTGGAGTGAGCGGCGGTGCAGTAATCGCAGCCGTTCTCAAGGCTTGCCGCGAGCAGGATAAGCTGCCTCTCCACGGGTGTAAACGTGCCTTTTTCGTAAATGCCCTCCAGCGTCATGTATCCCTCGAGGACGGTTGGGCTGTTGGCAAAGTTCGCCATCAGGTTGGGGATAAAGCCCAAGCCCTTTTGTATCTTTTCAAGAATCGGCTTGGAGGCTTTGGGAGCGGTCGCGATGGTCTGCGGCTCAAACAGGGGTGCGGTTGCGTCGGACATCTTGTTCTCCTCGCAAGCGGCTCTTGCTGCCTGCTACTGGAGTGGATGAAGGTCCACGATGATCGGATACTTCGTATGATACGATCAGTCCGATAAGAAACGGCGATCACATGGAGCTTCGTCATCTGCGTTATTTCACCGCTGTGGTTCAGTGGCAGGGATACCGGGAGGCTTCCCGCCGCCTGCATGTCGCGCAGCCGGCAATCAGCCAAGCCGTCGCCGATCTTGAATCCGAACTGGGAGTCAATCTCTTCCTCCGCAACAAGCGCAGAGTCAGCCTGACCCCCGAGGGGGAAGTGTTCCACCCGGAAGCCTTGCTCACCCTTGCCCAGGCCCAGCGCGCCGCGGAATCGGCCCGGCGGGCAGCGCGAGGAGAGGTCGGCTCCTTGCGCCTCGGCTTTCTGGGCGCAGCCAGCTACGCCTTCTTGCCCGAGCTGGTGCGGCAATATCGAGCGCAGCGCCCGGGCGTGAAGATTACCCTGCGGGAGCTGACCCCAACCCAGCAAGCGCAAGCATTCGCCAAGGGAGAAATTGACGTCGGATTCACCCGAACATTAAGCAGCGAATATGAGAGAGATTACGCGTCGCGCCTCCTCTATCGGGATCCGCTGCTGTTGGCAGTGCCGCAGGCAAGTCATATCAAAGGAGAGTCTGTATCGATCGCTCGACTAGCGAATGAGCCTTTCGTTTTGTTTCACCGGGAAGGGGCGCCAAAAGTCTTCGACACGATTACGGGCCTTTGCAATGAGCATGGCTTCGCCCCCAAGGTGGCACAGCAGCCGGATCTCATGCAATCGGTGCTTACGCTGGTCTCGGCGGAGGCGGGCGTGGCGATCGTGCCCGCATCTGCCCGCCATCTCTGGGCGGGCGGAGTTCGCTTCTTGCGTCTCCGGCCAGACAAGGTGCGCGTGGATTTTGTAGTCGTCTGGCCCAAGCAGCGCGTATCGGTCGCTTTGCAGTCGTTCCTGGATTTGCTCCAGGCGGAGGCGAAGAACATCGCGAGAAAGAGCCTTGGAGCATAGGCGTCTCTAGAACCTGCTCGCGCCGCGAGTGACGCGCTACTCGGAGAAAGCCAAGGTTTCCGACCGACAAAAGGACCTGGAACGCGAAACGCAAGTGTCCGGGAATTCACCTGCATGTAGAGTCGCCGTTACGTCGTTGTGGCCGTGACCTGGTGGAGTTCTTCGACAGTACGGTTTGGGCGTTATACATCAACTTGACGCCGAACAGCCCAACTTCCGCTTTGCCCGTCACAACCGCCGTGTTACTGCTTGCGTTCCGACTAGCCTGCACCGATCGGCCAAAGCCGAGAGTCCTAAATTGGTGAGCCAAGTCCATATGTCGTCCGCCTA
>DATFZA010000277.1:0-8771 GCA_035314765.1 Bryobacteraceae bacterium | reverse complement strand
CGCCAGGACCCAATGAGTTCTACAACGATTTCGACGCACTCACGGTGCTGATCAGCCACGAAACCTTGGAAGCCATGACCGATCCGATCGATTCCTTTGCCGCCAGCGTTCCGTTCATCGGAGGTATCCTGAACGCGTTCCTGGACATTCTCGACGTCGGTCCAGGTTGGTACGACGACAACGCGGCCGATCTGTTCACCAACAGCGAGGCAGCCGATATCTGCGAGAGCCCCCGCAACGAAGAGGTCTGGCTGAACAACTCACTGGTCGCCGCTTACTGGTCCAACGCCGATAACGACTGCGCTGCCGGACCCGGCGTGGTCAGGAATTTCTCGCTCAACCAAACGGGAGTTCCTCCTGGCATACCGGTCCGCGTGGCCTTTGATAGCCGCACGCCCAACGTCAATGCGGGCGGCGGTTTCACGATCCAAGTTGCGACCAACACATCTCACAGCTATAGCTACCCGAGTCCGGTCGCCGGTCCCACGGGCGTGCGCTATTTGACCGGCCAGCCGCCGGCAACCGTTGCGGTCACGGATACCTTCTCAGTCACGGCTCCTTATTCCACTCAGTTCTTCCTTACCGTAGGCGCCAATCCACCGGCCGCCGGCATAGGCAACCTCAGTCTGACTCCCAGTGACTGGCATGCCCCAGGTCCATTCACGCTCCAGGCCGACCAGGATGTGAGCGCCGGCGGGGGGATACGCTACGACTTCACCTCGTGGAGCGGAGACGTTTCCGGCAACACTCACAACTTAGCTATCAATCTCGAAAGCCCCACAACCGCTACCGCCAACTATGCTTTGCAGGACCTCGTGACTTTCAACGAGACAGGAATTCCGGCAGGGCCACCTTGGCACGTAATGGTCGATGGCGCGACGCATGCAGGACCGTTCCCCGATTTTGTCAATAACGGCGCTACAGTTCACTATTCGTATGACGTTGTGGTTCCGGGCGCGCCGGGAACCTGCTACGTTCTCGGGTCCATAACCCCGCCCTCGCCCCTGACGGTGACCGCTCCAGCCACCGTCATCGGCGCCTACAGTACCCAGACGACTCCGCAAGCTATTTTGAACTATCAATTGGCCGGCGTGCAGCCCGCCGCCGGAAACCAGTCGTATGTGACTTATAGCGCGGATGTAGTCAACTGTGGACGCGCTCTTACCTCCGTGACGGCAACGCTGACGAGCCTCGATCCGTTCACCGTCCGTGTCGTGCCGGGACAGGGCACACTGAATTTCGCGCCCGTGCCGGCCAATAGCGAAGTCACCAGCAGCAACACCTTTACGATTCTGACCAACGCCTCGATTCCGTTCGATTTTTCCAAACTATCGTGGGCGTTCTCTCCCGCCCCAGCGCCGCCCATCGCAAATCCCGGCCCCAACCAGTCGGTCGCAGTAGGCAGCACCGTCACGTTGGACGGCAGCGGATCGGCGAACCCCAGCGGCATCGGTTCGCTGACGTACAACTGGGTTTTTGTATCCCGGCCCCCGGGATCCTCGCCAGCACTGCGCTTTAGCACCACGCCATCCGCTCAGTTCGTGGCCAATGCTCCGGGAACGTACGTAATCATGCTGACGGTGAGCAATGGCATGGCCAGCAATAGCTCAACCGTAACGGTGACGGCTTTCTAACGTACGCCGTCCGCCCAGTCGCCTTTCTCAAGCAAGGCGCGGCTAAAGATGCGGCGGGCTCAGAGTAAACCGTGAGGTGGGTCCCGCCGATCCTACGCTAGTCTAATTAGCGTGACCGCTTTCCTACGCCAGCGGGCGGCGATTCTCAGTTTTCTGGCGTTGGCGATGGTCTTCTGGCGAGTAAATCGCGACGCTCACCGGGGCTACTTCAGCGGCGATGATCTGGCGACACTCACCTGGGCGCCTGGCGGTGACACTGGCGAGTGGCTCAAGTTATTGGTCACGCCCGTTTTCAACAGCAGCAATTTCCGGCCAGTCGGCGCTTTCTATTACAAATGGCTTGGAATGAAGTATTGGTTGCGGTTTCGGGCGTATTCCATTGCTCTGCAATGGTTTCATGTCATCAATGTGGCGCTACTTCTGGTTTGGTTGCGGCGGCTCCAATTACCGCTTCCCGCGAGCCTGGCAAGCTGCTGCTGGTTTGCCTTTTCCGCCTTGTTGCTGCCGGCCTTCTGGAAGCCGATGTACATTTTCGACGTACTCTGCTGCTTATTCTGCCTGGTGACGCTCCTGCTCTATGATCGCGGGCATTGGATTCTGGGCTTGTTCTCCATGTGGCTTGCCTACCGGGCCAAAGAGGTCGCGGTGATGCTGCCGCTAGCGCTGACCGCTTACGAGTTCTTGCTCGGCGCTGGGCGCTGGAAGCGGCTGATCCCTTATTACGCCATCTCGCTCAATTTCGGCGTGCAAGCACTGCTATACAAGGCTCCCGAGACCGTTTACACTCTGCACTTCACTCCGCCAGCGCTGCTCACCTCGACCGTCTTCTACGGCGCAGCGTTGTTGAGCGGGCCTGCTGTGATTTTGCTGGCGTTAGCTGTTCCCCAAGCTGCGCGAGACCGGCGCTTCTGGTGGGGATTGGTGTCGGGAGTGTGCCTGCTTGCCCCCATGCTCGCATTGCCAGGCCGTCTGTTCGCAGTGTATTGGTATGTGCCGATGATCGGAATGACGGTGGCTGCGGCGGCGCTTGCCGCCCAAGCGCCCCGCTGGACGCTGGCGATTGGCTTGGCGGTGTGGATGGCCGTCAACTATGCGCAGGTGCGGGACGCCGGCCAGGCTTTATTGAAAGAAGAGGAGGAAGCGCGCCAATATGCTAAAGACGTTGAAAGCTACGCGCGTCAAAACCCCGGCCGCAAAGTGATTCTGTACGACGGCACGCCCGAGGGGATCAAGAGCTGGGGACTGGAATCCCTGGTGCAATTCGATTGGAAGAGCAATACTCCGAAAGTGAGACCGGCGGCGGAACACCAAACTGATGTCGAGCCCGGTACCGGCCTGCTGCGCTGGAACTCCGAGCAACACGAGCTGGTGATCGTTAGTAAATGAGTACCGGATCGAATTGCGAAAATGGTGAATAACATGCCTGCGCCTCGCAACTACCCGGTCTCGTTTGGCGAATGGAGGGACGGGACAGAAACCATGTATCTTCTCGAGGAGGTGTTGGAGGCGCGATTGGCAGCGGGACTGACGCTCTCCGATGAGGAGAAATCGCTGTTGAAGGCGGCGCGAAGGGTCACGGCACGCTATGAGCGGAACGGTCGCAGGAAGCTGCGCGAACCCGCAGCCGATCCAACACATCAATAGCCGGCCATCCGTTGGGAACACCCAAGGGAGATAGCATGAATTGTTTCACCTTTATCGCCGCCACGCCGGCGCTGCCTCCGCTCAACGCAGCGGGCCGGCCAGCTTCACCGTTCCTAAACTATCTGGCCGGACTCTTCATTTTGAAGAATTCGGTGTGCTGCGATGGCGTGATCGGGCAGTTACATTTCGTCGATTCGCAAGGGCTGGACCGGTCTACCCTTTCCGGCTACGTGCAGAATAGTGATGGCCGTAACGCCACAAGACATCGAGTGTGTCCGAGACCTACATGGTTCTTTCGAAGATGACCATCGTGGTGGTGGTGGGCGATAAGACAAAGATCACAGAACAGCTCAGGCCTTACGAGAGTGCGCGGCAAGGCTTCGCACTCAATGCCGCTTACCAGCTTAGCCCCAATCGCCTGGACAAACAACTTCTCCGCGCTGGTCGGCGAGGTTGACGCTGGGAGCGGGGCTCCCGACCGCACAGGCTAAAGCCTGTGCCACGAAATGCTACTGATCGCTTGAACCAAGGCAGCTCCGCCCGTCTAACCCCGAACGTCAGTGAAGGTGTGAAAAATTGGTCAGTGATAAAACACATTGTTGGGAAAAAATGTTCTGATCGATTTTTCACACCTTCTCAGTGAGGGGATCAAGCGCCGATCCCCTCGCTGACGCTCGGGGCTAGACATCCGTCGTGAAGCTCCAACCGCCGCTACTGGGCTTTCAACCCCACGCAACCTGCCACAATAAAGAAAATGACAGGTAACGAGATCCGCCAGAAGTTTCTGGACTACTTTGCGGAGCGTGGGCACAGGGTTGTGCGCTCGTCTTCGCTGGTTCCGGCCAACGACCCGACGCTGCTGTTCACCAACGCGGGGATGAATCAGTTCAAGGACATCTTCACGGGCGCTGAAAAGCGGGACTACAAGCGCGCGGCGTCGGCTCAGAAATGCGTACGGGCGGGCGGCAAACACAACGATCTGGATAACGTCGGGTACACCCGGCGGCACCACACATTCTTTGAGATGCTCGGCAATTTTTCATTCGGCGACTATTTCAAGGCCGAAGCGATCGATTATGCCTGGACTTTGATCACCAAAGAATATGGCCTCGCCAAGGATCGGCTGTACGTGACGGTCTTCCGGGAAGACGACGACGCGGAAGCGCTGTGGCAGAAGGTCGCGGGCGTTCCGAAAGACCGCATTTTTCGCTTAGACGAGGAAGACAACTTCTGGCAGATGGGCGACACCGGTCCGTGCGGTCCGTGCTCAGAGATCCACTACGATCTCGGGCCGGAAGCCGATCCGGGCCGCAGCTTTCCTCACGACACGGGTGAGCGTTATGTGGAGATCTGGAACCTGGTCTTCATGCAGTTTGAACGGTCGTCCGACGGGACGTTGACGCCGCTTCCGCGTCCGTCGATCGATACCGGCATGGGGCTCGAACGCGTGGCGGCGATTCTGCAGGGCAAGCTCTCGAACTACGACTCCGATCTGTTGCGGCCCATTATCGACCGCGCGGGCGATTTACTCGGCGTGGGGTATGGGGACGATGCGAAGACGGATGTCGCGCTTCGGATTAACGCCGATCACAGCCGCGCGACTACGTTTCTTATCCACGATGGCGTGCTGCCTTCGAACGAAGGCCGCGGCTATGTGCTGCGCAAAATCATGCGCCGGGCGATTCGCAACGCGCGCATGGTCGGCCAACCGGAGCCGTACCTGTACCAACTCGCTGGCTTTGTCGCCGAACTCATGAAGCCCGGCTATCCGGAACTGCTCGAAAGCATACAGCGCGTGGCGCGGGTGATCAAGGACGAAGAACATCGCTATGCGACTACTTTCCAGGTGGCGGAAAAAGTGTTTCTCGAAGAAGCGAAGACCGCGGCTGGTGGCGTGATTGCCGGCGCGACGGCCTTCAAGCTCTACGACACCTACGGCCTGGCGCTCGATGAGCAGCAGGAAATGGCGCGGGAGCGCGGTCTTTCCATCGATACACAGGGTTTTGATTCGGAAATGGAGAAGCAGCGGGTGCGCGCTCGCGCTTCGTGGAAGGGCGCGGATAAAACGCAGATTCCGGCGGTTTATCGCGACTTGCCGGGCACTGAGTTTGTGGGGCGCGAAGCGCTGGAAACACCCGTAAAGGTGCTCAAAGTAATCGAACAGGACGGCCGGACTGAACTCGTTCTGGATCGCACGCCGTTTTATGCCGAAGCGGGCGGTCAAGTCGGAGATAAAGGCGTACTACTGCGTGGCGAGGAGAAAGTCGCGGTCGTAGAAGATACTTACAAACCTGCGCCCGGAGCGGTAGTCCACAAAGTTCAGTTGGTAAGTCCCGTGCGCGAGGGAGAGACACTCACCGGACGCGTGGACAGGCCGCTGCACGCTTCCACGATGCGAAATCATACAGCCACTCACTTACTGCATGCGGCTTTGCGTTCCGTTCTCGGTAGCCATGTCAAACAAGCCGGCAGCGTGGTGGAACCGGACAGGCTGCGCTTTGACTTTACTCACTACACCGCCATGGACGCGGAGGAATTGGCCGAAGTAGAGCGCTTGATGAATGAACAGATCTTGGAAAATCGCGAGGTTCACACCGACGTGATGGACCTGGACCAGGCGCTGACTACCGGGGCCATGGCGCTGTTTGGAGAGAAGTACGGCGACAAGGTTCGCGTGGTGTCGATTCCCGGTTTCAGCAAGGAACTCTGTGGTGGGACCCATGTTACGAGAACCGGCGACATCGGTCTGAGCAAGATCGTTTATGAAGGCAGCATCTCCGCGGGTGTGCGGCGTATTGAAGCGGTAACGGGAGAGAAGGCGCTGGAGACTTTCCAGCAAACGGTGAAGTCGTTGCATCAGGTTTCGGATTTGGTGCATTCGTCCGAGGTACTGGCGAGCGTGGAAAAGTTGGTCGAGGATAAACGCGCGTTGGAGAAGCGTGTCGAGCAGATGAAAGACAAGCTGGCGAACGCAGAGGTTTCGGGATTGGAGAGTCAAACCAGGGACATCAAGGGCGTCAAGGTTCTGGCTACTGAAGTGACGGCCATGGACCGGCAACAAATGCGGACCGTGGTAGACAGTTTGCGCAACAAAGGCACCAATGTAGTCGCACTGGCTTCCAGCGATAATGGCGCTATTAGCATTGTCACGGCTGTAAGCAAAGACTTGGTTACCAAGATACACGCCGGTAAGTTAGCTGGCGCCATCGCTCAAAAGATTGGCGGCAAGGGCGGGGGCCGTCCCGACATGGGCGAAGGCGGAGGCAAGAACCGGGAAGCGCTGGGATCGGCGTTGACCGATGTTTACGCGGCGGTCGAGGGGACGTTATAAGGTCCCGGCCATGGACTCCTACGACGTCATTATTGTAGGCGCGGGGCCCACCGGCCTGGCGTGTGGAATCGAGTGCCAGAGGCGCAACGTGAACGCGCTCTTGCTGGAAAAGGGCTGTCTGACGAACTCCCTCTATCATTACCCGACGCAGATGGTGTTCTTCACCACGCCCGAATTGCTGGAAATAGGAGATCTGCCCATGACCAGCCTCAACGAGAAGCCCGGCCGGATTGAAGCCCTGAAATATTACCGTCGAGCTGCCGAGCATTACCAGTTGAAAATTCGTCAATATGAGAAAGTGGAACGCATTGAGGGTCAAGATAACCATTTCAGCGTAGTAACGTCCAAAGGCATCTACGCCGCGCGCAAAATTATTCTTGCCACGGGTTACTACGACTTGCCCAACTTCCTGAACGTTCCGGGTGAAGACCTGGACAAAGTTCTGCATTATTACAAGGAGCCACACCCTTACTACGACCACGATGTTGTGGTTGTGGGCGGCAAGAACTCGGCGGCCATTGCCTCGCTGGAACTGTGGTGGACCGGCGCAAGAGTTACGCTGGTTCACCGGGGACATGGTATCCACAAGAACGTCAAGTACTGGATCAAACCGAACATTGAAAACCGCGTCAAGAACGGCGAAATCCCATCCTATTTCAACTCCCGTGTCAAAGCCATTTACCCCACGTGCGTCTTGCTCGAAACACCCAACGGCGAAGTCACCGTGAAGAACGACTTTGTTTTCGCGCTGACGGGCTATCACCCGGACCTGGAGTTTATGGCCAGGCTGGGTATTTGTCTCGATCCCGGGACGCAAAAGCCCAGAACCAATCCGGAGACGCTCGAAAGCGACCGGCCAGGCATTTATCTTGCAGGCGTCATTGTGGCGGGCATGCACACCAACGAAATCTTCATTGAAAATGGCCGTTTCCACGGCAAACAGATCGCAGACTCCATTGCAAAGGCTTTATGATGACACGCCGCTTCTTCAACCAACTTGCATTCGCCGCCGCCACCGTGAACTCTAAAATCGGCGGTGTCATGGTAGGCTCCCAGTCCTATAGTTTTCGAGATAGGCCCTTCGACGCCATGCTTGCGGGCATGAACGCCGTGGGCCTGAGCTATCTGGAACTGTGGCAAGGGCACTGGGAGCCGAAAGGCCAAGAAGAGGAGTTCCGCACTCACCCCGATTTCGATCTGATCCGCGGCCTGCGCAAGAAAGCCGACGCGGCTGGCATTGACGTATATGCCGTGAATATCAGCATGCGCGATAGCTGGACGGATGAACAGATCGACAAGGCCTTCCAAACCGCGCTGGCGTTCAACGTCCGGCGGATCACGTCGTCGTCGAACATCAACACCATTCCTCGCATTTATCCCTTCTGCCAGCGGTATAAAATTCCCGTCGCGGTGCACAATCACGACAGCATGAAGGCCAATGAGTTTTCCACGCCGGAAGACATCGCCAAGGCCCGCCAAGGCAGAGAAGACTGGATCAAGATCAATTTGGACATTGGCCACTTCACTTCCGCCAACCAGGATCCATTGCCTTTCTTGCAGCGGCATCATGCCGACATCATGACGCTGCATCTGAAGGACAGCCTGCCGGACCACGGCGGCATGATGCCGTTTGGTCAAGGCAAAGCCAAGGTCAAGGAGGTGCTACAGCTCATGAAGACCAAGCGCTACGCGATTCCGGCGATGATCGAGTACGAATATGGGAAGCCCGGGACGGACACAGTTGCTGAAATGCGCAAGTGCTTCGAGTATGTGAAGCAGTGCCTGGCGTGAGCGCGGGGGAAGACGCGCTTCATTTCACGCCGGTTCGGTTTCCGTATTTCGCAGCGACGCTTCCGGTGCGGCGTCGGCTAGATCAGTCAGCGTAGCGCAGGCTCGGTCGCGCGCCCGCGCTTTGCGCCAGGGGACAATCCTGCGGTACTTGAGGCGAAGGATTTCGAACGGTAGCCCGGAATGTCCCCGTCCGCTCAGGTGGAATCGCACATCGTCCCATCAGCGAGGCGGGCCACGGAGCGCGCTCGTGCCTTTTCAGTCCCTCGACCACGCCGCTGGAAATCTGTTTTCTGGCCTTGAAATAGTTGAGCAGCAGCTCGCGGTGAGCGCGCAACGTTCGGGCGATCTTCTTCATCGGCGCGATGCGGGAT